>NC_003361.3:900000-1173390 GCF_000007605.1 Chlamydia caviae GPIC | reverse complement strand
AATATTACTTCTTCTTCTTTAAAGGGTGTGGAAAATGTTTAAAACTCAATTTGTAGAGAGAAAATTGAGTGGTTAACCTGTTTAAAACTTTGTTGAAACATTGTTCACTTTGTAAATAAATCAAGATTTTGCATGTTTGTGAACACAAGATCAACCATTTTTCAACAGGATTTTTTAAGCAAAAACGTTTTTGTTTTTCTAATCCATGTGGCAGTCTTTTTAATTTTTGAGGTTTTTCATGTTGAGCAGAGATGATGAGTTTTCTTCAGAACAAAAGAGAAGTTTGTCTCATTTCGTTACCAACCTAGAAACAAATATTTTTGCTTTGAAGAACCTCCCTGAAGTGGTTAAAGGGGCTTTATTTTCTAAATATTCTAGATCCACGTTAGGTCTACGTTCTTTGCTTTTAAAAGAGTTTTTAGAGGGCGAGGGTGGAGATTTCTTGGATGATTCTGGTGTAGACTTTGAAGTAGGTATACATAAAGCTGCGGATTTTTATAGACGCGTTCTTGATGGATTTGGAGATGATTCTATAGGGGAGTTGGGTGGAGCACACCTTGCTATGGAAAGCGTTTCTATGCTCGCTGCAAAAATATTAGAAGATGCACGCATTGGAGGCTCTCCTTTAGAAAAGTCCTCTAGATACGTTTATTTCGATCAAAAGGTAAAAGGGGAGTATTTATACTACCGCGATCCCATTTTGATGACCTCGGCCTTTAAAGATGTGTTTTTGGGCACATGCGATTCTTTATTCGACACGTATACAGATTTAATTCCCAAAGTGCGTGCATATTTTGAAAAGATCTATCCTAAGGAAGCCGAGGTTTCTCAATCCGCTTATACCATTTCTTTAAGAGCTAAGGTTTTGGATTGTTTACGAGGTCTACTTCCTGCAGCAACGTTAACGAACTTGGGATTCTTCGGTAACGGAAGGTTTTGGCAAACACTGTTACACAAAATTCAAGGACACAATCTTACAGAAATACGACAGATTGGTGAAAATTCTTTGACAGAGTTGATGAAGATAATTCCTTCTTTTGTCAGCCGCGCTGAATCTCATCATCACCATCATCAAGCTATGTTGGGTTACCGGCAGACTCTAAAAGAGCAGCTCACAAGTTTGGCAGAGAAGTTTAGTGAAGGTTCTTCACCATCTAAACAAACAGGAGTGCGTTTGGTTTATGGAGATCCTGAGGGAATTTATAAAGTAGCTGCGGGATTCCTTTTTCCTTATTCAGAGCATACCTTCGAAGAGCTTATTAATATTTGCAAGGCGATGCCTAAGGAAGATCTTATTCGCGTTTTAGAAGCTGGATCTTCCTCAAGAGAAAATCGCCGTCACAAATCTCCTCGGGGATTAGAATGTTTGGAATTTGGATTTGATATTACTGCTGATTTTGGAGCTTATAGAGATCTCCAAAGACATAGAATACTTACTCAAGAGCGCCAATTACTCACAACAAAGCTAGGATACCATATTCCCGAGCAATTACTCGACACTCCTATGGAAAAAGATTTTAGAGAAGCTATGGAGAAGGCTGAAGAGGCCTACAATCAAATTTCCGTAGAATTTCCCGAAGAAGCTCAATATGTCGTTCCTCTAGCTTATAATATACGCTGGTTTTTCCATATCAATGGAAGAGCTTTACAATGGCTTTGTGAGCTGCGTTCACAAATTCAAGGACATGAAAATTACCGAAGAATCGCCATAGATATGGCTAAAGAGGTTATTAATTTTGATCCTACATATGAAACATTTTTTAAATTCGTAGATTATTCCGAGTGTGATTTGGGAAGGTTAAAACAAGAATCGCGTAAAAGATCTTCTTAGTAATTTCTTAAATATAATCTTTGCGTTTACAGGAACCTTAGAGGTTGGTATTTTTATTACTTTCCAGGACGAAGGTCATAAAATGAAAAACCTTATCGATAATAACTTAGTTAGATTTAAGAACATTTCCAAAACTAAGCAGGGGATTTTTGTGAACTTTAAGGTTCGGGGAGAGAAAGGAGGGGCATCTTTCACAGCCTCTATAGCAGTAGATTTAGAATCTGCAGATGTATCTGCAGGGGATTCTTTAGAAACTATTATCGAAAGATGTGCCCAAATTGGCGTTGCAGAATTTAAGAAATGTGAATTCCAATTTGAAGGAATAACCTGCTTATAAAAATAAAGTTTTCCTGGGTGTAGCGCAGCCTGGTAGCGCACTTGCATGGGGTGCAAGGGGGCGGAGGTTCAAATCCTCTCACCCAGATATTATCACATCTCTTTCTTCTTAATAATCTCGAATACCCATATATTCTATAAGCATTTCTAATTCTGAAGTGTCCTTCAACCCATGTTGTTTAAGATGCTTTAATAAGATCATGCACTTATCCATAGAAGAGTTTAAAAGATCTTTAGCAGCGTCTAAACCAAATAACAAAGCGTAATTTAGCCCCACATCTTGACCGTCTTGGTGGATGTCTAAAATATCATCTTTCATTTGAAAAAGAAGACCAAAAGTTTGAGAAAATTCGATTATTTGAGGAACGCATAAAGGATCACCGCCTCCAAATAACCAACCAGAGACACACGCTATTTCGAAAAGAGCGCCTGTTTTTTTATTGATGATAGATTGGACATACTCAGGACCGTCATTTTTAAAGAACATATCTTCATACTGTCCTCCCAAAACTCCGTTAACACCAAAATTCTTATCCGTAACATCAGAAATGATATCGTAAGCAATATCGACTTCTTTAGGATCTACACCCTGAGATTTGAGTTTTTTCGCATTTAAACGAATGCGAGAATATGCAGCAGGAATCAAAGCATAAGATGCTAATAAAGCTGAAGCCTCATCAAAAGCTTTATGTACTGTAGGGCGTCCACGACGCTCGTCATCATCATCCATACAAGGAAGATCATCAGCTATTAAAGTAGATGTATGTATAAATTCTATAGCTAAGGCGGCGTCTAAAACATCTCTGCTCATATCCAGACCTTTAGCAATCATACAAACTAACATAGGACGAATGCGTTTTCCGCCGCTTGTTAGAGCATACTCTACAGGTGCGCGTACCGATAACCCTTTAGAACCAAATTCTTCTAAAGAGGACTCAATACCAGCTTCTATCATTATTCGATAAGTTTCGAACATGTTCATAACGACCATAATGCTTTCCCTAAATTAGGTGACCGTTCCGGGATAAATTGTTGTATGAGCAGAAATACAGTGCCCAGGATTAATAACAGTGTTGCACCCTATAGAAACCTTTGTACCAAGAAAGGCTCCTACTTTTCTTAATTGAGTATCTACCTTACCTTCTTTGCAAGTAACGGAAATATTTTTCCCATCAAGTCGGAAGTTCGCACAACGCACACCAGCACCCAGGTTAACTTCTGCACCTAAAACAGAATCCCCCACATAAGCAAAGTGTCCCGCTTTAGCATAATGACCAAAATAGGAATTTTTTACTTCTGTACAGTGTCCTATAACACATCCTGTGCCGGTAATCACACCGCCACGTAGGTAAGCCCCATGGCGGACTTCTGTTTGAGGACCTATGATGCAAGGACCAACTATGTACGCCCCAGATTCTACGTAAGCACCCTCTGCGATTTCTATGCTTTCTATGTTTTTTAAAAAAGCTCCAGACTCTACCGTACCGTGAATCCCTGAGAATACATGTGTAGATAATTTTTTATCTATTAATGCTAAAATATCCCAAGTGTAATACGCTTCTGTAATCAGCTCGGGAAAAGGGAAATCTTCGGGAGAAAATAGAACAGACGCAAATATCATGACGGGCCATAGCTTTTTAAGATATTGTCTAGTTATGGCGATTTAGTGACAAGGAGTAATCAAGAGCTCTTTTAAGGATGGGTTGCGGTCGGCTCACTGCTTGGTGAGTTAGTTAAATTATCATTTTCTGAAAATAAATAACCAACTCCGCGAATTGTAGAAATTTTTGAACCATAAGCCCCTAATTTTTTTCTTAAAGAAGCAATATGAACATCAACATTTCTAGCGATAATTTCTTTGGAGCCTCCTTTTATTTCATCCAGTAAGTGTTTTCTTAAACACAATTGACCACGATTCATCAGAAGTTTTTTTAATATTCCTGCTTCTGAAGGAGTTAAATGAACCGTTCCCAAAGGGGAATCTATGGAAAGACTTAAAAGATGGAATGTTCGATCACCAAAAGAAATCGATTCAGGAATCGCGTGTTCGAAATGACGATGATTACGTAAGAAAGCGCGAATAACAGCATCTATAACCTTAACTGTTATAGGGCGAAGTAAATAGCCAGAAGCTCCGTTATTCAGAATTTTTACAACAGCCTCTTCTTCAAAAGCATCAAACAATACAACTAAATCTGTTTCGGATGGAATTTTATTAGAAAACATATCTTCGGGGAGAAGCAAGTATTCGCAGAAAATTAAATCAGCCTCAGAAGTACTTGTAAGTGCAGAAGCAACAATTATCTTATACTCTACATTCTGAGCAAACTCTTTTAGTTGCAAAGATATATTACTGTCTTCGGTAACAAATAATATAATTTTATCCGTAAGCATAAGCGAGTAAGGGTGGCTATATCATTCGAATAACTAATATAAAATCTTTTATTTTTCAAAAAATCCTTTACAATTTGTTAATTTTTTTCTCGTTAAAAATAATTTTTCATAAAGACAATTTAATATATATAATTTAACTTTAATAAGTTAAAAAATTAATTACAAAACCAACGGTTTGAACAAAGCCGGCAGAGGCTCTAATGGTTCGCTATATAGTGTTTTGCTTATTTTTTCTTTCGTGTTTCGCTATGGGAGGGGGATTATATTTTATCTGTTCTTCACACAATCCCTCTGTAGCGTCATCAGAAAGTACAAAAGCGGTAGCGTTATGGGATGAGGGGCAAAAAGAACAAATGAAGTCTTTTTTCCATCATTTACTTCCGAGTCAACAACGACAATGCCTTCTTTGTTTTCAAGGGTTTGTTCTGCAAAAGCAGAAAAACATGATTCAGTCTGAGAAAATTTTTTCTAAGGTTTATGATGAAGTAGAGAGCACGCAGTTTTTATTTAAGGAAGAGGTGCTAGGGGGGCGTATTCTCAATGCGTTTTTCTTAGAGGATATAGAAAAGATGGAGATTTTAACAGTCGCTTTGCGTGAGCAATTTGCAAAATCTCCCTATCTTTCTTTGTTTGAATGTCTTTTGCATTATAAACAGAAAAGTTTCACTAAGGCTTTACAAGCTTTATCGGTATGGAAAAATCAGTTAAGGGATTCCGAATCTTCTTTATTGGAGTTGAATATACAACTGCTGATTTCTGATTTTTTTTTAGAAAATATAGAAGCACATTGTTTGATAGAGTTAGGGGAGTTTTCAGAAGGACGAGCCATCCTTAATCGTATTATTGAGAAGATGTTAAAGAAAGAGTGTGATTGGGATTCTGAAACTTACGATTATGCTGTTTTGATGTTAAGCAGGAGCTATTTCTTAGAGTTAAAACAATCGCATTCTTTTAAGATTTATCCAGATTATTATGAAAT
Source organism: Chlamydia caviae GPIC (assembly GCF_000007605.1). Taxonomy (NCBI): domain Bacteria; kingdom Pseudomonadati; phylum Chlamydiota; class Chlamydiia; order Chlamydiales; family Chlamydiaceae; genus Chlamydia; species Chlamydia caviae. Next base: position 1,167,850 of record NC_003361.3, on the reverse strand, counting down.
GATTCTCTTTTATAAGAAGAAAGTTCATGCGATAGATCAAAGGGCCTATGAGAAATTTATTCCTCAAGAGGAATTATTCTCCATGCTTATGGACCATCTTTTTGTTGTTCCTAAAGAGCGTCTAGCTCCCTTAATGCAGATAATCAAAAATTGGGAACGTTTTTACTTTAACCCTAACTATAACTTGGTAATTCAACCTTTAATCGATAGATTTGTTTCCTCCCCAGAACAGGTTGCGCATTTCTGTAATTCTATAACTTTTTTTGAAATAGAACCTCTTAAGAAAAAGCTTATAGATGCTTTTGGGGTGATTTTATCTAAAAAAGTAAAAGAAGTAGAAACTACAAAAGCTCAACAAACCCTTTCAATATTAAAATCTTTAGATTCAAATTTGTGGGTGAGTGAGAAGTTGATCATTTCTCCTGAGGCTCTTCAAGATATTATTTCTCAAGATGATGCCGACTACACTAATTTAAGAAAGTATCTAAATCTTTGGGAGACGATACAGTCTTATGATATAGATAAACAGCAACTTGTTCATTATCTTATGAAAGGAGCTAAGCAACTTTGGAATCAGGGAAGTTGTGATGATAAAGCTCTGAATTTACTCCGTCTTATTCTTCAATTTACAAACCACGATATAGAAAGTGAAAACATTGTTTTTCTGTTTGTAAAGCAGGTGTACAGGCAAATGTTAACAAGACATTCTATAACACGTTTATTGAAATTAGAAGATTTTATTACAGAGGAGGGTTTAACTCCTATAACGATAAGAGAAGAAGAAATCGCCAACTTTTTAGCAGACGCTGAGTTCTTGTATTCTCAAGGCGAATACCATAAATGTTATTTGTATAGTTTATGGCTTACAAAGATAGCCCCATCACCTTTGGCTTATCGTTTGTTGGGACTGTGTCTTTTGGAAAACAAATGTTATTTAGAGGCTTGGGGCTATCTGCATTCTCTTCCTCACAATCAGCGTATGCACGATTCTAAAGTTCAAAAGGCATTAATAATATGCCAAAAACATCTACCCAAAGATCTTGGAGCGAGTTATAAAAGAGGGTAAAACGCATAAAGCTCTATGCCCTCGTTAAGTCTAGATATCCCCCATTATCTTTATGATATAGTTCAGCAACAGCTTGTTCTACCTTTAGATCTAGCTTTTGCTAAGAAATACGCTTCCCCAGAGTCAAAAAAAGCCTTTGCCTTTCTTGCTCTTTCTTCTGCTCTTTGGCGTTGTGGCTACCCTTTTCTTAATATTGACAAGGACCGCTTATTTCCTTCTTTGTCTGGGGTTTCAGAAAAGCTTTTTTATGAGTATTTCAAGGCTCTTCCTGAAGATGTTTGTTCATCTTTATTTGTTATAGAAAACAACAGGATTTACTTACGTTCTTTGTATGCAGTTCGAGAAAAGCTTTTTTCAAAGCTTTCTTTGTTATCACAAGCCTCTCCAAGGTACAATGTAACAACAGAGTCTCTCCCTAAACTATCTTCAGAACAAAATATTGTTTTTCAAAAAGCGATTAACAGCTGCTTTTCTTTAATTTGTGGAGGCCCTGGAACAGGGAAAACTTTTTTAGCTATTCAGATCATACTTATTTTAATTAAGCAGTATCCTAAAATTCGTATTGCTATAGTTTCTCCTACAGGAAAAGCAACTTCACATATTCGCCAGATACTCTCTAAACATGATATTTCTGAGGATAATGTCTCTATCCAAACTATCCATAGGTTTTTACAAGAGCATGTCTATCATCAGTGTAGTTCTGTAGATCTATTACTGGTTGATGAAGGTTCTATGGTAACGTTTAACCTTTTGCATAGCCTGGTAAATACATTATCAGGAGAGAACAAAGAAGGAAAAATTATCGCCGATAATTTAATTATACTAGGCGATGCGAATCAGCTTCCTCCTATAGGCGTGGGGGCTGGTAACCCTCTCCAGGATTTAATATCACGTTTCCCTGATAGGGCCTTACATCTTCAAGTTTCTCACAGGGCAAAAACAGATCGAGTTCAGAATTTTTCGAAAGCTATTTTAGAAAAACAATCGATTCCGTTTACGCCATTACCCTCGATGCATTCCGCAATTGCTAAGATCAAAGAGGCGTTTATACAAACCCCCTCATCTCAAACGCAATTATGTATTTTAACTCCTATGCGTCATGGTCCCTGGGGTTATTTGCGTCTAAACGAGTTGATTTTTAATGAAATACAAAAAACACATCCCAATCTGCCTATTCCTATTATGATTACAGAACGTTATGAAGCTTGGGGATTATTTAATGGGGATACAGGATTTTTATGCCCGAAAACGCAACAGCTATTCTTCCCACACTGTCGCTCTATAGATTCTAGGGAGTTTTCCTATTATACTTATAATTATGCGATGTCTGTGCATAAAAGTCAGGGAAGCGAATACGATGATGTGATTGTCATTATTCCTAAAGGATGTGAAATTTTTGATGTATCCATTCTCTATACGGCTATTACACGCGCTAAGCATAGCATATCTGTGTGGGCGGACAGTGAGACATTGAATAAGATCATAAAAAAACCCCACAAGTATACTTATGGGGTAGAATAAATAGCTTCTTTTGAAGATTTTTATTAGAAACCGACAAAATCTCGAACAAAGTTGAATACTGCAGATAGTAACAAGAAAATACCGACAATTAGAAGAGCGTGAGACCCTAGTAAAGCAGGAACGAAACTCAAGCACAAGCAAACACCTTCGGTAACTAAATCAACCAAGTTGCAAAGTAAGGCGAAGAATTTCATTCTTAGTGTTTGACGACGCTCTGAGAGCTCTTCAGTTGAAAGATCACCGGTTGGTGAGCGGACCAAGCTGACGATATCTACAGCATCATCAGCAGCACAGCAAGCCGAGCTAACTGCTGACAAGCACGAAGCAACTCCACCCAACGTTGCGGCGCGTTTGCCCAAGCTGACCAATTTTAATTCGTCAGCGAAGACGACACTACCTATTGCTTTCGAAGCAAGTCGAGTAATTTTACCTGCAATACAAAGAGGAGATCTTAGAACGCGAGAAGGAACAACACGCTGAGTTCCGTCTTCTAGTTGTACGGTTTTTGTTTGGAGTACGAAATTGCCAGTTTGTGCATCAACTTCATAGAACATAGCTCCCGTGAAAAGTTGGACGCCTAGGGCAGCAACATCCACGCAACTGCTTGCTCCCATAGCTATCCCACAAGCAGTCTCTAAAGAGGAAAGTTTGTTAAGTGTGCTTAAAGCGTTAGCATCCGTAGCTGTTTTAGCAATCATTGTAGCAGCACCAACAGTTCCAAGTGTGTCTCCTAAGAGGCATAAGCCGTCATGGAGTTTCATCATTTCCTTTCGACACTTGTTACTACAATTCTGTTGAATCTGCTGAATTTTACTACTACAGCTAGTTACGTTATCCTGGACATCTTCCGTATTCTGCCGAATTTTATTACAGCACGTTTTTAATAGAGGAGAAAACGCTCCAGGTCTTAAAGAAGGAAATTTAGAGCAGAGGGAAGTTGTCATATTTACCTAAAAAATTATATTTTTACATTAGCTCTTAAAGTGGCACGAGACTTGATTCGAGCTGCTTTATTGTTTTTAAAAATACCTCTTTTTACAGCTTTATCAGCAACACTATAGACTAACTGTAATCCAGAAGTGATGGATGATTGATCACCAGCTTTTAAAGCTGCTTCAAATTTTTTCATCATAGTTTTTGCTTTTGACTTAAAACTTTGATTGATCAAATAACGTTTTTGCGCAGTTAAAATACGCTTTTCTGCAGAAGGTCGCTTCTGTGGGCCACCTTTCTTAGTTGTTTTTTTCGGTGCCATTATTACTCCAAAATCAAGGCTTTTTCAGTGCAAAAGAGTAAACTCAATCTTATCGTTCAAAATAAGAATTAACAATTGTAATATACTGTCTTGCAATAAGGTCAGGATTGTAAAAGAAAGGATAATAAAAAGGAATAAAAACAGGGAAGAAAAGACGGTGTTTTATGAGAGAGATAAATAAACTTTTATGCGAACATAAAAAATAGAACTAACCTTAAGGTTTTTTTAAAAAGACTTTGACTGTAAAAGCATACTTTTGCGAGTTAATGAGACAAGGATTCGAATTTTTATGTCGTTTGTGAAAAAAAAATTTCACCCGATTTCTCGGTACTATAACTATCTTTTTCCTATAGCTGCCTTTCTTCTTCCCCTAATTTGTCTCCCTTTTCTTTCAGCGTCTCAAAAAAATTATAGCTATTTCATTTTTTCAATTATTTCTGCTGTGGGATGGTTTTTTTCTATTGGTCTTAGAGAAAAACAATTGAAAATGGCAGCTGGTCAATTGTTGCAAACTAAAATTCGTAAAATTGTTGAAAAGGACGAGGGGTTAAGAAAAATATGTGAATCTGTTGAAGAGCGTCAATACGAGAGTCAACAGTTAAGATCTCAAAATCAAAAACTTCTTAATCAACTGCTCCATGTTCGCAGCGTATTTATGAAGACCAAGGCGGATACGCAACGGATGGAGGGGGCGATCGCTCATTTAAGAGAAGAGAATCAATGCCTGCAATTGCAGTTAGACGCGCTATCTCAAGAATGTCGTGAAAAGGAAGAAGAGGCTCAGCAGCTTAATCGTGAACTTGCTGATGCTTTGGCGTATCAGCAAGTTCTTAATGAAGAATATCAAGCGACCTTTACGGAACAACATAACATGCTAGATGTTAGGCAAGTATATATTGGAAAGCTGGAGTCAAAAGTGCAGGATTTGATGTGTGAAATCCGTAATTTGTTGCAGCTTGAATCTAATATGGTAGATAGTTTCCCTAGACAGGCTACGGTTAACTCTCAAGAACAACCTAAACAACTTCTTTCAGAATTAAAAAAAATAGCTTTTAAAGTAGAAAACGCAGAAGCGGCTTCATCTTTGACGGCGTCTCGTTATATAAGATCAGAATCTTCGGTGCATAACTATTCTTTAGAATGTCGTCAGTTGTTCGATAATCTTAGAGAAGAGAGTCTGGGAATGCTTTTTGTGTACGCTCCACAATCCCAGAGGGCAGTTTTTGCCAACTCTTTATTTAAGACCTGGACGGGGTATGGCGTAGAAGATTTTTTAAATGCAGGCGGGGATATTGTTATCTCTGGTTTGCCTCAGTGGGAAACAGATCTTCGTTTGCTTGATCGAAAAGAACGCTCAGGAAAAATAATCATCAAAACAAAAAATCATGGTCAAATTCCTTTTTACTACTGTTTAACTATTTTAAATAAAGGTCCTCTGCATAATCATGTTTTAGGAGTTCTTTATCCGGTACGTATAGATGCTTTTCGTGGATAGACCTGTCATCGACCATGCTTATTAAAAATCCCTAGATTTCCTATCTTTCTTTGGCTAAACTATTACCCAAAGGCTAGGGCCCTATTATTTTGCTGCAACCCAATAATTAAATGCTCATGAATACACAAAATGGCCAGGCTACGGAAGCGGCTCACGAAGAAGAAGCTCAAAAGAAGTTAGAAGAACTTGTTTCTCTTGCTAAAGATCAGGGCTTTATCACTTACGAGGAGATCAACGAGATCCTTCCTATGTCTTTCGACACGCCTGAACAGATTGACCAGGTGTTGATTTTTCTTACAGGAATGGATATCCAGGTCCTGAACCAGGCAGATGTTGAAAGACAAAAAGAAAGAAAAAAAGAGGCCAAGGAGCTAGAAGGCTTAGCCAAACGTACTGAGGGAACTCCAGACGACCCTGTACGTATGTATTTGAAAGAAATGGGAACAGTTCCTCTTTTAACTAGAGAGGAAGAGGTTGAGATTTCTAAGAGAATAGAGAAAGCTCAAGTTCAAATAGAACGTATTATTTTGCGTTTTCGTTATTCTTCAAAAGAAGCTATTTCCATTGCGCAGTATCTAATCAATGGGAAGGAGCGTTTTGATAAAATTATTTCAGAAAAAGAAGTAGAAGATAAGGCGCATTTCCTTAAGTTGCTTCCTAAGTTGGTTACCTTGCTTAAGGAGGAGGATTTATATTTAGAGTCTCTTCTCTTGGCGTTAAAACAGGGGAATTTATCGAAGCAAGAAATTGCGAAGTTAAATGATAATTTAGAAAAGTGCCGTATCCGTACGCAAGCATACCTACGTTGTTTCCATTGTCGTCACAATGTTACAGAAGACTTCGGTGAGGTTGTCTTTAAAGCGTACGATTCTTTCTTACAATTAGAACAACAAATCAATGATTTAAAAGTTCGCGCAGAAAGAAATAAATTCGCAGCAGCAAAATTAGACGCTGCTAAACGTAGATTACACAAAAGAGAAGTCGCTGCAGGACGAACTCTGGAAGAGTTCAAAAAAGACGTGCGTATGTTGCAGCGTTGGATGGACAAAAGCCAGGAAGCCAAAAAAGAAATGGTCGAGTCCAATTTGCGTTTAGTGATTTCCATAGCTAAAAAATATACAAACCGAGGCCTGTCCTTCTTAGATTTGATTCAAGAGGGCAATATGGGCTTGATGAAGGCTGTAGAGAAGTTTGAATATCGTAGAGGATATAAATTTTCTACATATGCCACTTGGTGGATCCGTCAAGCCGTTACCCGCGCTATAGCTGATCAAGCGCGAACGATTCGTATTCCTGTGCACATGATTGAAACGATAAACAAAGTTCTTCGTGGTGCTAAGAAATTAATGATGGAGACTGGTAAGGAACCCACTCCGGAAGAATTGGCTGAGGAATTAGGATTAACTCCTGATCGGGTGCGGGAGATTTATAAAATTGCCCAGCACCCTATTTCTTTACAGGCAGAAGTTGGTGAGGGAGGCGAAAGCTCCTTCGGTGATTTCTTAGAAGACACTGGCGTGGAGTCTCCTGCGGAGGCTACGGGTTATTCTATGCTTAAAGACAAGATGAAAGAGGTTTTAAAAACTCTTACAGATCGTGAGCGATTTGTTTTGATTCATCGTTTTGGTCTTTTAGATGGGAAGCCTAAGACATTAGAAGAGGTGGGTTCAGCGTTTAACGTGACTCGAGAGCGCATTCGTCAGATTGAAGCTAAAGCTTTAAGGAAAATGCGTCACCCAATTCGTTCAAAACAGCTTCGTGCCTTTCTTGATCTTTTGGAAGAAGAGAAAACGACCTCGGGTAAAGCAAAAAATTTTAAGGGTAAGTAACCAAATACATTTCATAATCTTTAGGTGTTACCGCGGAACCATATCAATTAATTATTTCAGATTTTCGTGTGTGGGTGCGTCTTGGATGTTCTCCTGAAGAGCGTCATTTTAAGCAGCCCATCTTAGTTTCTATAGTTCTTTCTTTTTTTGAAGAGCCTCCTGTTTGTGTTTCAGACGATCTTAATGATGCGTGTTGTTATGTTGAAACCACCTCTTTAATAGAAGAAGTTGCTTCTAATAAGCCTTGTGCTTTAGTTGAGCACTTATCTAAACTTTTAATGGATGCTTTAGAATCAAAGTTAAGGGACAAGGTTTCTAAAATAGATTTAGAAGTACGTAAGGAGCGTCCTCCTGTTCCCAATTTGTTAAAGCCCATTTGCTTTAAGATAAGTAGGACAATCTCACGATGACAACAGCTCAATTCATTTGTTTATCACTAGGATCTAATCTAGGGAATCGGTTTGAAATTTTTCGCAAAGCCTTTGCCCTGTTAAAAGAGTTAGAAATAGAGGATTTGCAAAGCTCTATAATTTTAGAAACCAAAGCCTTATTGTTGCCTGGTTCTCCAAAAGAATGGGATTTACCTTTTTTTAATTCTGTACTTATTGGAAAAACAACCTTATCTCCAAAACAGTTGTTATCGGGAGTAAAACAAATTGAGCGCAGGCTAGGTAGAGATGTTAATGCATTACCTTGGTCTCCGAGAGTTTTGGATATCGATATTCTTTTGTATGGAGATGAAAATCACCAACAGGAAGATGTCAAGATACCGCATGAGAGGATTACAGAAAGGCCTTTTTTACTTTCTCTTATTGCTTCGCTGTGTCCTACGAGAATATTCCATAAACCGGGTTCAGAATATCATTTAAAGTCGTTTGGGGAAATAGCCCATCTTCTTCCATGTCCTCAAGAGATGATTCTCAACAGTTTTTCTCCTAATACTTTATTAATGGGAGTAGTCAACGTTACCGATAACTCTATTTCAGACGAAGGATTGTACCTTGAGGCTTCCAAAGCAGTTGCTCATGCTGAAAAATTATTTGCCCAGGGAGCTTCGGTTATAGATTTCGGAGGACAGGCGACTAATCCCAAGGTGCAACAGCTACTTAACGTAGAGCAAGAATGGTCGCGTTTAGAGCCTGTCTTAAAACTGCTTGCTGAAAAGTGGGCGGGGCGTAGGCAATATCCTGATATCTCATTAGATACCTTTTATCCTGAAATCATTAAAAGAGCTTTGGAGATTTATCCTATCCGATGGATTAACGACGTTTCCGGTGGCTCTAAGGAAATGGCAGAGATTGCTAGAGATGCGAATTTATTATTAGTGATTAATCATTCATGTTCTCTTCCTCCTCGTCCTGATAAGACGCTAGCATTTACTACGTGTGCTTCTGATCAATTATTAAGCTGGGGAGAAAAGCAAATAGAAGCTTTTGTCGCTTTAGGATTACGCCAAGATCAAATTATTTTTGATCCAGGCATTGGCTTTGGAACGACACAGATCCAAGCGTTGAATGTATTACATAAAATGAAGAAATTTCGAAAGCTTGGCTGTGCTACGTTAGTAGGCCATTCAAGGAAATCATGTTTCTCTCTTTTAGGAAAATACGATGCCAAGGATCGTGATTGGGAAACTGTCAGCTTGTCGGTGTTATTGCAACAGCAAGGAGTGAATTACTTACGTGTTCACGACGTGGAAGCCAACCAAAGGGTATTATCTGCAGCAGCGTGGTCTGGAGTTCATGTATAAAATACTTGGTATAGTTGCTTGCGATCCTCATGGGGTGATTGGAAACCAAGGAAAGCTGCCCTGGGACTATCCTGAAGATATAAAGTTTTTTTCGAAAATGATAGAAAACATGCCCCTCATTATGGGGAGGAAAACTTTCGAGGGTCTTCCTGATAAGTATATAAAAAACGGTAAAGTTATCGTGTTTTCTAGGAGTTTTCATGAAAACTCTGAGAATATTATTTGGGTGTCCTCATTAGAGCAATTTCATGATTTAGACCTTCCCTCTCCGATCTTTCTTCTCGGTGGTGGGGAGCTGTTTTCTTTATTTTTAGAACATCGTATGTTGCATGGGTGTTATGTCACGCATATTCACAAGTGCTATGATGGAGATGCTTTTTTCCCTCTTTCTTTACTGGAGGGGTGGAAAAAGACGATATTAGATGAAAAAGAAGATTTAACGTTTTGCTATTATGAAAGTCTCTCCCATTGTTACGCGTAGAATTCATGTTCATGACGATCTCTATGAAATTCTAGAAGAATCTCTTCCTGCTTTGTCTGAGAATACTATAATTGCTTTATCTTCAAAGGTTTTGAGTCTTTGTGAAGGAGCTGTTGTTGATACCAAAACAACAACGAAAGAGGCTTTGATCAAGCAAGAGTCAGATGCTTATGTTTATTCTCCTCTTCATGATTTATATCTAACTAAGAAACAAGGGATTTTGATTCCCTCGGCAGGTATTGATGAGTCCAATGCTCAAGATTATTACGTTTTATATCCCCGGAATTTACTGGCCTCTACAAATGCTTTAGGGGCTTGGTTAAAGAGTTTTTATCATTTAGAAAATCTCGGAGTGATTATTGTAGACAGTCATACTACCCCTATGCGTCGGGGTGTTTTAGGGTTAGGATTATGTTGGTATGGGTTTTCTCCTCTATATAGTTATGTGGGGAAACCTGATTGTTTTGGCCGGCCTTTACGTATGACACAGATTAATCTTTTAGATGCCTTGGCGGTTTCTGCTGTACTTTGTATGGGAGAGGGGGATGAGCATACGCCATTAGCGCTTGTAGAAGATGCACCTAAAATAACTTTTCATTCTTCCCCTACGTTGCAGTCGGATTTATCCTTACTAGGTATTGATGAAACTGAAGATCTGTACGGCCCTATCCTCAGTTCTGTAGCTTGGGAATCTACACATTTTTAATTTTTGGGAGGCGTTAATGGAACCTTATTTAGATTTATTAGATAAAAACATCAAAGAAAAACATATGTTAGATCATCCCTTTTATATGAAGTGGTCTAAGGGAGAATTAACGAAAGAGCAGTTAAAAGAATACGCTAAGGATTACTACCTCCACATCAAAGCTTTTCCTCGTTATCTTTCAGCAGTTCATAGCCGCTGTGATAATTTAGAAGCGCGTAAATTGCTTCTTGATAACCTTATGGATGAAGAAACAGGCCATCCTAATCACATAGATCTATGGAAAAATTTTGCCTATGCGTTAGGTGTTACTGAGGAAGAATTAGAAAATCATGTTCCTAGTGCAGCAGCACAAAAGAAAGTGGATACATTTTTACGTTGGTGTACTGGAGATTCCTTATCTGCTGGTGTAGCTGCTTTATATACCTATGAAAGCCAAATCCCTACAGTTGCAGAGACTAAAATCTCGGGATTAAAACAGTATTTCGGCTTTACGGCTCCTGAAGATTATGAGTACTTCACAGTACATCAAGATGTTGATGTAAGACATTCTCGTGAAGAAAAAGAATTAATAGAGTCGTTGCTAAATAATGATAGCGATAAGGTTCTACAAGCTTCAAAAGAAGTTTGTGATGCTTTATACGGCTTTTTAGATACTTTCTTAGATGAAAAAGACGCCTGCTCAGCAACTTCATCTTCTGTTGCGGATTCTAAACCATCTTCATGTTGTTGTCGTTGCCGTCATTAATTTGAAAGGTTCTCCTTCTCTTTGTAAATAAGAGAAGGAGAATCCAAAGAGGATAGTCTAAGCTACGGGCTGCGCTTTTAGCTCTTCTTTCTTCTCTTCTACAGCGACTACTTTTGATGCAGAAGAGATGTCATAGATACGTTTTTCTAACTCATCAAATAATTTCTTATTTTTCTTAAGTTCTTCACGAACAGCTTCTCTTCCTTGGCCTAATTTACGATCTTGGTAGTTGAACCAAGAGCCTTTTTTTTCCACGATATTATGTTCTACAGCGAGGTCTAAGATGCATCCTGCTGAAGAAATCCCCTCATTAAAGAGAATATCGAATTCTGCAGTTCTGAATGGAGGTGCTAATTTGTTTTTAGCAACTTTTACTTTGATGCGGTTTCCAAGATCAAAACTTTCATTCCCTTTGATAGCTCCAATACGACGGATATCCATGCGTATGGATGAGTAGAATTTTAACGCGCGTCCACCGGTTGTTGTTTCAGGATTACCGAAGCTAACACCTATCTTTTCACGAATTTGGTTGATGAATATCGCGCAGGTTTGGCTACGTGCTAATGTTGCTGTAAGTTTGCGTAATGCCTGAGACATCATCCGTGCTTGTAGGCCTACGTGTACATCACCGATATCCCCTTCGAGTTCGCTTTTAGGAACCAAAGCAGCTACAGAGTCAATAACGATAACATCAACAGCCCCTGATCTTGCTAATAGTTCGGCAATGCTTAAAGCATCTTCACCACAGTCGGGCTGGGAGATCATAAGATCATTGATATTCGCACCTATAAGAGAAGCATAGCCGGGATCTAAAGCGTGTTCTGCATCGATATATGCAGCGACACCGCCCATCTTTTGGGCGTTGGCAACAATATGGGTAGCTAGTGTAGTTTTCCCCGAAGATTCAGGACCAAAAATTTCAACAATACGTCCTTTTGGAACACCCCCAATACCTAAAGCTAAATCTAAAGACAAGGCTCCTGTTTTTATAGTTGAGATTTCATGAGTAGCGGAGTGTTTCCCTAGACTCATGATAGATCCAGCGCCAAATTGTTTTTCGATATAGGCAATTGCTGCTTCTAGTGCTTTTTTACGATCAGGTACATTCATTTAGTTGGTGCTCCTTTTTTCCACACTTTCTATGCAATAGTCCTTCATTTTTGGACTTTGAGAGAAGAATGGGTAAGCTTCTTCTCGTGGTTAGCTAAGAGATGTCAGAGTGGTGATTTTTGATGATAGATGTATGCTTGGCTTTTCTTTTGATTTTTATGGATAACCCAATTTTTCACACCAGTCAAGATAGAAAGCAGTTGTAAATATAACATTTTCTGTGTCTGTAGGGTTCGTTGTAATAGGGGTGATTCGTTAGTTCACCTTGACAGTGGCCTGTCATCATACACACAGAATGTGTTATTGACAATTCACGGATTTATTAGGAAAAACGCAAAGGCTTATTCAGGACTAAAAATCTCTAAGGGATGTTTCTAAACACGTTTCCTAAAATAGACTTTGTCATGCGAGAAATACTTGAGATAGGGGAATATCGTGAGCTTCTCTAGGGAGAATAAGAGTTTTCTGTTCTTTAAAGCCCACGCCTATAGTTATGGGATGAGAATGAATTGCTAGCCAACGATCGTAACAACCACCTCCGTAACCAAGACGATAGTTATTGTGATCAAAAGCTAACGCGGGGACAAGAACATGGGTGATTTGTTTTGGCGGGACGGGCTCTAAATTAAATTCGGAAAGCCGTAAAGGGTGTGTGAGTTTTGATAACGCCTCTAGGGAGGGCACATGAACGGGATGAAGTTGATCCCCGTGCATTTGCGGTAAGGCTAGGGAGAATTCGTTGATAAGAATGCTATTGGTTAAATGTATATTGATTTCTGATCGGAAAGGAATAAAGGAAAGCACGAAGCTCCCCTTAGGTAATTTGCGAATAAAAGCAGCAACGGCTTGAGATGCTTGTGATAACCGTGGTTCCTGTATAGATTGCCTTAGGGAAGTAAAGAATTCCCGTTGCTTCTTTTTTTCAGTAATAACAGAAGTATTCACAGCTAATTAATCAAAGGTTTTCCGTCTTGATAAGGAATCTTTTTAGTAATCGTGCCCGAAGATGTGAAAAATACAGCTGTGCCGCAACCTTTATCTACCTTAGAGTAGGGATGACGATCTCCAGGGCGGAAATACTCTCCTTTGAGAAGGAGTTCGTTGTCGTATTCTTCGGTAGCCATAATTTGGCCTTCAGGATAGTACAAAGTTAGTAATCCGGATTTTTTATTATTTACCAATTCCTTACAACTTTCCAAAGATCCGTTTGGATACCAGGTCTTTACTGGTCCCTGTAAAATACCGTAGTTCCAAGTTAAAAGAAGCTTGGTTTTCCCAGATTCAGGGTAGAAAAACAGCTCTTCACCATGTTTTGCACCTTCAAATAGCGCATAGGTTTGAAGAACCTGCTCTCCGAGACTATCGAATACGGTAACTTTTCCGCAGGCCTCACCGCGTTTAAATACACGAGTTTCTACAATGGCATGTTTTCCATAAATTACCTGTGTTCCGTTGCCATTAATGACTTCAGAAAATATTTGATGTGTTTGAGGATCTAAATAAGACCCTTTTAACAACAAACCATTATCATATTCTTCTTCAGAAAGTACACTGTTAGAACGCTCATCATAGCGTATGGATACGCTATGCTTTTCCCCGTTTTGATAGGTCTGTTTTTTCAGCAAGCAACCCTCTGTTGTATAGGTAAGAAAATCCCCATGAGCGCGGCCTTTATGATAAGAACACTCTTTCCATACCTGACCATTGGAATGATAGTAATATGAAGTTCCTTGTAACAGACCTTTATCATAATTGATGGCAGCTTCTAACATCCCCTCATCACTGTGAGCTAGTGTTGTTCCGTGAAATAACCATCCAGATTCTGCAGAGGGGTGAAGATCAGCAATCCCTCCTATAACTTCTGCCTGGATTTTGATTTTTCCATTGCTATGCCATTCTCGGTAACGTCCGCAAGCACGATTATTCACACACTCAAGATACTGCTTTAATTGCCCGTTTGCATGGTATGTTGTTAAACACGAAACGTTTTCGCCCAGCGTATTTTTATACATACGCATAACTTTTTGATAAGGCTGGGGGGATAGAAAATCTACCTTAGAATACTTTTTCAACTTTTCTTTCGAGCAGATTGTCTCCGACAAACCATTTCTATCAATGATGTTAATCCCTGTTAATGTCAGCTTTTCGTAAGTTCCTGCAGCGTAACCTGAAGAAGTGAAGGCGCAACATAAAAGACATAAACGCAAAAATTTTCTTATAACCATCGACTTATAGCCTCAGCATTTATAGACCATACCTGATTGGTTAATGGTGTGGTCAGTTTTGTCATTTCCCAATGTGTGAAGAAAGCTAAAGGTGCGTTAGGGTTGGTAGAATCAAATAAATAGAAGAGCTCTTCAAGGTTATCGCTATCGGCTTCTATGGGATTTTCCAAGCATAGGGATATGAGATCGTTGGAAATTTTCCTGATGGACCATACCGCTTGGTTGTTAGATGAAAGAAACATTTGTTTCCTAGACCAGACCTCTTTACTCTGCGAAATTAGGGAGTTTTCTTGAAGAGACGCTAAGCGATCTTGTTCCCTGCCTAATAGACGAATGCTTTTGCTTGCCCGTAGGAATTCTTGAGATTTAATGTTTTTATGCTGTTGTTTAAGATGCGCGTTCATCTTCGCAATTAGCTCAGATTGATCTTTCATACCCTTTAGAGTAAGGATATGCGAATTTAGAGCTTCCCAGCGCTTTGCCGTTTGGGCATGCTTATAAACAATGCCTATAACGGGAAGACAGCTAACCAAACTTAAAGCGATAAGAGCGCAAATAAATGACCATTTTTTCATAGGACTTCCTGAGCAACTAGAGTAAATTGTAATTCAAAAGAGTGTCCGCTGCACAACGTTTTGGTAATATTGGACAGTTTGGGATGCAGAGAGAGTTTACGGAGGAACTCTGACACTTCTTCGGGATCTCCTTCACCCCGAACAGAAACATGCGCTTTGTAGTGTCGGTTAGGATTCTGTTGTGAAGGGAAAGAGGTTAGGGAGTAGCAGAAATACGAAAGTTTCACGGAAGGCGTACTTTGTGCTACAGAGGAAAGAAACAGCATGGTTTCTTTGTTTGTTGGAATTGTAGGTAGATAGGGGTATTCAGGGCGCGTTTTTTCTGCTATAGCAGCACGCAGCGCTTCTTCTACACCACGAAGCGATCTAGGAACTTTTTGGGTTTCAGGACACACTAGAGAAAAATGTTCCCGCACATGATGAGAAATAGAGGCGAGTTTTAAAGTAGAGCCTAAACCTACAAGTACTGTAGATAATAACGCGAGTTTTCCTATTGTAAATGCCGAGCGCTTTAACCAGTGTTTCTGGGACTCCTTACAGTTAAATACCGGATTGTAGGGAAAAGTCAGCGTCCCTCGAGAAGCTCCATGATACGCCGTCGTAATCGCATCACCATAATTTGCCCATTCCTCTTCTTCTAGACCAAATGTCATCGTTTGACAGGGAATCAAAGATAAAGAGAGTTTCTGCTCTAAAGATTTTTTTAATAATTCTGGAAGCTGCACAGTATGTAGAGCTGTCAGCTCTACAGAAGGGTAGGTTTCTTTTACGTAATCTAGTGTAGTAAGGATATCCTCACTATTTTTCTCGATAGAATTACAAAATGAACGAGAAACTAAAACTGCTCCATTTTGAACGAAAAGGCACGTGGTCTCAGAAGAGCCTGCATAAATTAAGAAATAGGCAGGGAGAGCTTTTAAAGGCGTCTGCTGGGCAAGAGAAAAGATGTCCGCAGGTTGACAAGATATAGAATCGGGAAAAACACGAGCTTGATGTAAAAGAGCTATCTCTCGTTCGACCGTAGCTTTTTGCGTTACCCATAAAGTTACCGGAGTTTCCCCATTTTCATTTCTTTTTCCTAATCTAGGTGCTACCATTAACGAATTCCAAGGGAATGCCGCATTAGCCTCTAAATCAGTCAAAGCTATCTTTAAAATATTTCTTTTGTTTTTTAATGAAGAAAGCGAGCTTCTAATTAAGCTATCGGTTCCTTTTAAAGAAAAAGTTATAGGGGATGTTAAGTATTTTTTTGGAAGCTGCCACTCTTGATTTTCAAAGATATGCTCGCAATGGGAAACTATCCATCCTTTACATGTTTTTTGCAAAATTGCTATTTTAATAGTATTATTTGCGTCTAGGGTTACCCCAATGTGGTATATGGGCAGTTTAAAATCCATAGCACGGTGTTCTGAAAAAATAAAGTAACCATTTTAAAGAATAAATGGCTGTTTTTCAAGAAAAACACATATTAATTGTTTATAAAGGGAAAAGAAATGGTATCTTATTTTTTGAAAACGGCTATTAATGTTTATAGTTTTTTAATCTTAGTATATATTCTTGCCTCTTGGGTTCCCGAATGCCACAATGCAAAATGGTACCAGTACGTTTATAAGCTCGTAGATCCCTATTTGGCGCTATTTAGAAAATTTATTCCTCGTATTGGCTTCATCGATATAAGTCCTTTGATTGCTCTACTTTGCTTAGAGGCTGTTCCTTTTATTGTGATACGAACCCTGAGGTTTGTTATTCTTAATATTTTTCAGTCTCCATGGCTTCTTCAATATATATAAGAAATATTTTACTAAGATCTCCTGTTGTTTACGCGCCTTTAGCGGGTTTTTCGGATTATCCTTACCGGAGAATGTCTTCGCTTTACGGTCCTCCTGCTTTAATGTTTTGTGAGATGGTGAAGATAGAGGGGTTGCACTATTCTCCTTCGCGCACATTGAAACTCTTAGAATATTCTGAATCCATGCGTCCTATAGGGGGACAGCTTTGTGGGAGTAAGCCTGATATGGCTGGAGAAGCTGCTAAGGTATTAGAGGGTTTAGGTTTTGATTTAATAGACTTAAACTGTGGTTGTCCTACGGATAGGATTACAAAAGATGGTAGTGGGTCGGGGATGTTAAAATCTCCTGAGCTTATTGGAAAAGTTCTAGAAAAGATCATTGGGGCTGTCTCTATTCCTGTTACTGTAAAAATACGCTCTGGATGGGATGGGAATAACATCAATGTTGAAGAAACTGTGCGTATTATCAAAGATGCTGGAGCTAGTGCGATTTTTGTACATGGAAGAACGCGAGCACAGGGCTATGTCGGCCCTAGTAATCTTGAGTATATAACGCGAGCCAAGGCCGCCGCAGGTAAGGATTTTCCTGTATTTGGAAATGGTGATGTCTTTTCTCCAGAAGCTGCCAAGGTAATGTTAGACACTACAGGATGTGACGGCGTGCTTGTTGCTCGTGGCACGATGGGAACCCCGTGGATAGTAAGACAGATAGAAGATTATCTTAATACAGGGACATATGAAAAAATGCCTTTCTCAACGAGAAAACAAGCATTTATTCAACATTTACAGTGGGTAGAGGAATACTATCAAAGTGAAGCAAAGTTTCTCTGTGAAACGCGAAAGCTTTGCGGACATTATTTAATATCCGCTTCTAAAGTGCGATTTTTGCGATCAGCTTTATCTAAAGCTACATCTGTGCAAGAAGTGTATCAGCTAATTGATGATTATGAAGAAGCTGACGACGAGCATCGAGATCAACCAGCTTTAAATAAATGCTGATTTAGCAATTTTGGTAATTGGAACATATCGACAGGTTCAGGGCCAATAATTGCCTGAAACTTATCATCGGGGACGAGCATCTTTTTGTTTTCAGGGGACTGTAGATTGTGATCCTTGATATATTTCCAGACTTTCTTTGTGGCCTCTCCACGTGCTACAGGCTCATCGCCTATCATCAAAGCAAGCTCAGGAGAAGGTGTAAGCAAAGCTCCTACTCGAGTGGTTTTCGTGGTTTTCCCTTCGCTTTTCTTTTTCTTAGCTGGGGTTTTTGTAGTTTTTCTACTTTTTGAGGCGGATTTTTTCTTTCCCGTTGTTTTCTTTTCGTAAGGAGTTTTTGTTGTCCCTGTATATTTAGTAACAACAGCGTCTATAGTATTGCCGATCACGCTGCAGTCGGGATATTCTGAGCAAGAATAGAATGTTTTATTATAACGAGAACGTTTCTTTAAGATTTTCCCCGAGCAGCCTATAGCAGGGCAAGGAATCGATTCTTCTTTCTCTACTTCCTCGCCTTTCTTATGAATGGAAATGGTTCCACGGCATTCAGGATAGTTTAAACATCCTAAGAACGTACCGAAACGTCCATGGCGGACTTTCATTTTTCCTGCGCAAACAGGGCAGGGGCTATCCCAAGGTGTGTCAACAGCATAATCATCTTTATTAAAGGCAAGTTCTTCTTCTGAAGTTTTAAAGTCACATTCAGGATATTCTGAGCAGCCGTAAAAATAGCGATTTTTCGCCCAGATTTTAACAAGTTTGCCTTTGTGGCATGCCGAACATTCGATATCAGTTACAACACGTGGGATAACAGCTTCTTTTTCTGCTGTGGTGACTACAGGGAGAAATTGATCCCAAAACTCTTTAAGAAGCAGTTTCCACGACTTTTTATTGTCAGCGATAAGCTCTAGCTCATCTTCCATAAGAGCTGTGAAACCTATATCCATAATTCTAGGGAAATTGGTTTCTAGGAATTGTGAAATAATTTTCCCTAATTCTGTAGGACGCAGACGCTGATTTTCTTTGATCGTATACTCACGACTTTGAATTTTATTCATAATCGTTGCGTATGTAGATGGACGGCCTATACCAGATTTTTCTAACTCTTTTACTAAAGAAGCTTCTGTAAATCTTGGAAGAGGTTTTGTAAATGCCTGTTCTGCAGAAACCCTTTCTTTATCTAAAACATCTTGAGCATGTAGCTGAGGAAGAGAAAGGTTCTCTTCTTCAGCTACATCATCATCGATTTTTTCTTCGTATACAGCTAAGAACCCTTTAAACTTCAGCAGGGACCCAGAAGCACGTAAATCGATTTTCACATTTGTGGAGATAGTCATTGCTAACGTATCGTAAATCGCGGGATTCATTTGTGAAGCAACGAAACGTTTCCAAATGAGAGAATAAAGTTTGAACTGATCATCCGTAAGCTTTCCCTGAAGCTTGTCTGGAGATAACTGAATATCCGTAGGGCGAATAGCTTCGTGGGCATCTTGAGTCATCTTCTTTGTAGCATAGAGATTGGGAGATTTTGGAAGATAGTCTTGCCCGAATGTATCTTGAATATAGTCTCTGACATTGTTTAGTGCTTCAGGATCTATACGTACAGAATCTGTACGCATATAGGTAATTAATCCTGTGGCATCCTCATTATCTAGCTCAACACCTTCATAAAGTGTTTGCGCTACAGACATCGTCTTGGAAGAGGAGAATCTGAAATGCCGGCTTGCTTCTTGCTGTAAAGTCGATGTAATAAATGGTGGTGCTGCATTACGGCGTTTTTCTTTTGCTTCTACGCGAGTCACTCTATAGGAAGCGTCTTCTAGAAGCTCTACATAATGTTGAGCCTTAGCTTCAGAATTAATTAATAGAATCTCATCTTCAGTTTTTCCTTTAGGGAGTTCCTTTTCCCATTTTTTCCCATCCGCAGAATAGAGATGCGCCCAAAAAGTTTTTGAGGTTTTAGGGTCTTGAAGGAAAACACGAATATTCCAGTATTCTGTAGGAACAAAAGCTTCTATAGCTTTTTCACGATCGACAACGAGCTTTAACGCAACAGATTGCACACGCCCCGCAGATATTCCTGAGCGCTGTTGAAGCTTGCGGCTTAAAATAGGAGAAATCTTATAGCCTACAATGCGATCCAATAGACGGCGAGCTTGCTGAGCATTTACTAAAGCCATGTCGATTTCTCGAGGATGCTTTAAAGCTTCATTAACAGCGCCTTTGGTAATCGCATTAAAAGAAATCCTCTGCATATGCGTATTCTTAGGGAGCTGATTGGCAATATGCCAAGCTATCGCTTCTCCTTCTCTATCCGGGTCGGGAGACAGATAAACAACATCACAGCTAGAGGCTAATTTGCGAATTTGACTGATAACTTCTTGTTTATCAGGAAGAACTTGATAATCTGGTTCGAAATCATGGTCGATATCGATACCGAATTCCTTGGCGGGAAGATCAACAACGTGTCCTAGTGATGAAGCAAAAATAAAACCTTTTCCTAAGAGCTTTTGCAAGGTTTTAATTTTAGCAGGGGATTCCACTACGATTAAGGATTTTTTCATTAATATTAAATGGCGAGCTCCGCATTGTGATCGGAGTAAAAACGCCTCTCCTTTTTTATTGTTTATGTTCCCTATCTAAAAAAAATCCTCATGCAAGCATCTATTATTTATTGCAAGCCTCACTACGTACGTATTTCAGCTTATTGTAATAACGGACAAGCTAGAATTTTTGACAATAATCTTCTTAATATAAAGAGGAAATCTCCAAAATCAAGAAGGGTTAAAAATAGGTAATTTTATTTTTCTCTCAGAGAAAAAAACCGTGGATTATTGAGAACACGTTGTCTCCATTTTCTACGATTTGTAGGCTGTCCCATATGAAACATATTAAAAAGAACAAAACCTTAATTCTTCAGAAGAGATTTGACCAGAGGCCCTGGCACGTCCTAATCGTTATTCAGTATGAGGTAGATTCTTTTCAAGGGAATAATGTAATACTTATGGAATGTGGCTCTATAAGAAAACTTTAATAAGAATATTTCTTGTTTTTGAAAGTTGAAAAGATGAGAAACAAATCTTACATCTAATTAGGTATTTGCTGAGAAAACTCCTGGAGTTGATTTAACTGCGTTTTTTGATTTTAACGGTAGATAAGTAGTATTTCTGGATGGCAGTGAGTATCTTAGAAAAAGGAACTAAAACGTGGAAAAATTTGAGTTTTTAATTCCTCCAAAATCTCTAGAAGATGACCTACTTGATTTGAATAAACAGGGAATTATAGCCGGGCCTGAAGAATTAAAACCCCCCTTTCTTTATCGCGCTCAAGATATTATCGATAATGCTCCTGATTATCCCACAGCTTTCCCAAAAAGATTACAAGAGCTCTTTGATATCAATCCTACACACTTGGAAGTCTTATATACTAATGAAGGTATGGACGTTTGGGAGGCGGGATGCACGTGGATAGCAAATAATCAGGTCACTATACAACTGCGCAAACCCCTACGCAAAGCTGCGCGTTGGTTGTATATGTATTCTAAAGAAGAGATTCTTGCCCACGAAGCTGTTCATGCCGCACGTATGAAATTCTATGAGCCTATGTTTGAAGAAGTCTTGGCTTATCAGACTTCACCAAAGGTATGGAGACGATTTTTAGGGCCTTTGTTTCGTTCTCCTGGAGAGAGTTACTGTTTATTCTTTTTCGTTCTTTCGGGTTTGGGATTAAGTTTATGGTCTCCCTTAGGAGGCCTTGCTTGTATTCTCGCTACTCCGGCGTATTTTGGTACAAGATTGCTCATTGTACAGAGCTATTTCCGTCGTGCCATGAAAAAGATCCGCAAGATGCTCGGAATTCCTCCTTTATGGGTGATGTTAAGACTTACAGATGCTGAGATCCGGATGTTCGCTACTCAGCCAATTCCAGTTCTTGAAAAGTATGCTAGAGAGCAAAAGTTAGAAAGCATTCGCTGGCAGCAAATCTATGTTAGTTACTTCACCTAATTTTTGAGATGTAAAACCGCTTTACATTTCAAAATAGGCTTTCCTTTTATTCGCGGGGAGAATTTTCAACTGTGTGCGGTATTTAGCTACCGTACGACGGGCACATTGAATTCCCTGTTGAGAGATCCGTTCGCTAATATCAGCATCAGATAAAGGTGTTGTCTCTGAAGCTATCCATTCGTGAATCCACTGCAGTATGGTTTCTTTAGATTGAGAATCGTTATCACCAGCAGCGCGTGGAAAAAGCTGTTTCAGAGGAATAATCCCGATAGGCGCGGCTAATGTTTTATTTTCTATAGCACGAAATATCGTTGATTCATGAAAGGAAAGCTCTTCAGATAAGCTTTTTACAGATAATGCTTTGGGAGAAGAAGACTTGCCAAGAAGGAAGCTTTCTTGATGAGGGAGGATAGTTTCTACTATAGAAAATAAGGTTTGTTCTCGTTTTCTTAGATTTTTGATAAGCCATTTAGCAGAGAGAATTTGCTGTGTGAGATTTTTTTTTTCTTCTTTAGGAAGCTGTTCATAAATATGAAATACTTCGCTGTTAAGTTTTATAGGAGGTAAACCTCGAGAGCTTATTTGGATTTCCCAAATTTGATGTTTTTTAGTGACGTAAACATCAGGAAGCGCAGGTTGTACATGAGATAAAGAAGCATAACCTTCCGCAGGACACCAAGGAATTTTTGCTAAGGCTGTCTTAAGAACTTTTCTTATATCTGAAGGGGAACAGCGACATTTTTTTGCTATACGTAAGAAATCACAGTTAATCAAAAGAGAGTAGTGTTCTTTGATGATCTTATAAGCAAGAGCATGTGCAGAGCCTTCTAAATGTAATAGCCAATAATCTTGAAGAGAGGGAGAAGCTATCCCTAAAGGGTGAAAATGCTGAATAGTTTCCCAAACAGTATGGATAGTTTCTAAAGGCATTTCTAATTGTAAGGAGAGCTCTTCAGTAGAAGAGAGAAACAGACCTTGATCTGATAGATTCCCTATAATGTGCTGAGCAATGAGCAGGTCTTCAGAACGATCAAATGTTTGCTGCACTTGTGTGAGAAGATGGGAAAATAAAGATTCCGGACGAGAATATGCAGCATCTACAGAGGGAAGAGAAGAACATACGGACCATTCTTCATCTTCTAAAGAAGAGAGATCAAAGAAGGGATTGTGAATGATTTGTTGGAGTACATAAGAGGCAAGTTCAGTAATTGGAGATTGCAACATCTGCAATCCCTGCTGCATACGCAGCGAGGGAAGGTAGTTTTGAGAAAGTTTTTGATGTTGTTGAAACATACCTAATGTACTTGAATCAAGTAATCTCTAGGGATTTCCTTAAGAAATCGACTCGGCTTCATGACACGAACTGTGCCCCAAAGAAAGCGAGTTTGCGCTGCGGTTAAATAAAGAAGATCTTGGGCTC
Organism: Chlamydia caviae GPIC; assembly: GCF_000007605.1. Lineage (NCBI taxonomy): Bacteria > Pseudomonadati > Chlamydiota > Chlamydiia > Chlamydiales > Chlamydiaceae > Chlamydia > Chlamydia caviae. The sequence continues at coordinate 1,144,883 of NC_003361.3, read as the reverse complement.
TAGTGATTCCTACGTAGCATAGCCGTCGTTCTTCTTCAAGGTTTTCATAATTTCCTTTAGAGTTTGCATGAGGGAAGAGGTTTTCCTCTAAACCGACAAGAAAGGCTATCCGAAATTCTAGTCCCTTACCGTTATGAATTGTCATAAGATTGACACGATCAGCAATGAGCTCCGAGTCATCAGTAGAACTTTTTAAAGCTAAATCATCTAGGAAACTTTCTAAAGAGCCTTCTGTATTTTGCTGTTCCCACTCAAAAGTTTTTGAAGCGAGTTCATCAAGGTTGCTCTTTCTATCTTCGAAAGTGTCGGGATCTTCTTTTAAAACCTGGAGATATCCTGTGATTCTTATCGTCGCGACAACAAATTCGTTAAGAGAAAGAGTTTCATAGGCATGTTCGAGCTGTTGGAAAATACTCAGATAACATCTTAAGCCTTCTTGTTGCTTTTTAGATAACTTCACAGCTTGAGTTTCTAAAGCATTTTTACATGCTTCTAACATAGGGAGGTTATTAGTAAGAGCGTAGTCTATTAAAGAAGAAATCGCCGTAGGCCCTAAACCACGTTTGGGAAGATTTACAGTTCTATCAAATGCGACAACGTCGCATTTGGCAGAGAACATCCTTAGAAAAGCTAAAATATCTTGAATTTCTTTACGTTTGTAGAAAGATAATCCCCCAAGAATTTCATAGGGAATGCGTCTACGTAATAAAGCATCTTCGAAAGTTCGAGATTGGAAGTTTGTTCTATAAAAAATACAAATATCACGAAGACAAATATTCGCTCTCTTATGAAGACGATAGATTTCTTCAGCTACGAATTCCGCTTCTTCCTTATCTGTTTTGCCTAGAAATACACGAATTTTTTCTCCCGGGCCTTTTACGCTGCGTAGGTCTTTTTTTAATCTTGAGACGTTGTTTTGAATTAAAGCATTAGCAGCATTAAGAATGTTTCCATAACTGCGGTAATTGTCTTCTAAACGTAGGACAAGAGCTCTAGGATAGTCTTTTTCAAAATTTAAAATATTATGGATATTGGCTCCGCGCCACGAGTAGATAGATTGATCAGGGTCTCCTACAGCAAATATATTGTGGTGTTTTCCAGCGATGGTCTGCGCCATCATATATTGTGCGTGGTTGGTATCTTGATACTCGTCAATAAGAAGAGCTTTCCATAACTCACTATATTCTTTTCTGATCTCAGGAAATTCTTTAAACAGTTTCACAGTAAGAAATAAAAGATCATCAAAATCTAAAGCATTAGTTTCATTTAAGCGCTGCTGGTACTCTTTATAAATAGACACTACAGGATCAATATACTCTTCGGGATCTAAATCCTCAGGATAGAGCAGACGGTTTTTTGCTTGAGATATGTGGTATTGTATCGAACTACTGAGAGTTTTCTTGAGATTAAATTTTTGTAAACATTGCTTGAGAAGCTTGTCCGTGTCACTTTGATCATAGATAATAAAATTATTTTCTCTATTTAAAGCATGTATGGACCGTCGTAGGATAAATACTCCTAAACTATGGAACGTGCATACCATAGGAACGTCAGAACCGTGAGCTTGGGGACATTGATGTAAAATGCGTTCTTTAAGTTCTTTTGCTGCTTTATTAGTAAAAGTAACAGCTAGGATTTCTTTAGGAGCTATACCTTCGTTAATTAAGTGGAGAATACGGCATGTTACTACGCGAGTTTTTCCAGCTCCGGCTCCAGCAAGAACTAAAGTAGGACTTAATGGTGAAGTGACGGCTGCAATTTGTGCTTCGTTTAATTCTGAGGTGAGCATAGTGATATCCTAACTGATAGCTTCTGACCGAAAAATTAGGATCCCTGAAGCTAAAATAATCTAAGAAGGTTAATATACTTCTATTTTCAAATAATAAAAGTGGGAGGTTTATGCAAAACGCCTTTACTATAGACCAGCTTCCTTTGTCTTGGCAAGAGCAGCTTAAAACTGAATGGTCTCAGCCCTACATGCATAAGCTTAGGGAATTTTTACAATCTGAGTATTCCCAGACAACCGTCTTTCCTGCAAAAGACAATATCTTTACCGCATTAAAAAGCACACCTTTTGATTCTGTGCGTGTTGTTATTCTTGGACAAGATCCTTATCCAGGAGAGGGCCAAGCTCATGGATTGAGCTTTAGCGTTCCGCAAGGGGTGCGTCTACCCCCATCCCTAATCAATATCTTTCGTGAATTACAGACCGATTTAGGAATAGAAAATACTACAGGATGTTTGCAATCCTGGGCAGATCAAGGCGTCCTATTGTTAAATACTGTGTTGACTGTACGCGCAGGAACGCCTTTTTCCCATGCTGGTCAGGGATGGGAACAATTTACCGACGCTATTGTTACTAAGCTTATAGAAAATCGTTCCCATGTGATTTTTGTATTATGGGGAAATGCAGCAAGAAAGAAATGCGACTTACTTTTTCATTCCTCGCATAAACATGCGATTTTAACAGCGCCACATCCCTCTCCTTTGGCGGCACATCGGGGCTTTTTTGGTTGTTCACACTTTTCAAAAATTAACTACCTGCTTAAAAAGCTGAATAAGCCCATGATCAATTGGAAGCTCCCATGAATGAAGGTATTCAAACCGTTTCTTTTAACAAGACACACCGACTCACCGCGAAATCTACAGTTAGTTTAGAAATGCCCGTAGCGACACAGAAACTTCAAGGTAAAGAAGGCATGCCCGCAGCGGCAAGTTTAGAAGCTGATTTCTTAAGAGCAGAAGCTATACTTGCAGAAATGCGTGAAATTCGCGGCTGTTTAGAACATTCATTGGAAACGCTAGTTCCTAGAGACTAGCTGTTTCTCTAACAGGTTTTGCAAATAAGGAGCGAGCTTTTGTAAAGCTTTGGCTCTGTGCGAAACCTGATTTTTCACATCTTCAGAAAGTTCAGCAAACGTTTGTTTATAATCATATTTTAAAAATAATGAATCGTAACCAAACCCTGAAGAACCTTTTTCTTGATTGCTAATATAGCCTTCACAAATTCCTCGAGCTTTAAAAAATTTTCCTTCTGGAGAAGCAAGAACAATACAGCATTCAAAATAGGCAGAGCGATCTACAATACTTTCTAAAGACTGCATCTCTTGCAGAAGTTTTTTTCTGTGATCTTTATCGCAGGCATCTTCTCCGGCAAAAGTGGCTGAAAGTTTGCCAGGAAGCCCATTCAATGCTGGCACCATAAGCATGGTATCATCAGCAATCACCCAAGAATTGAGTTCTTTTGCTGCATGAAGGCCTTTTGCTAAGGCGTTTTCTTCAGGAAGGCAACCTATTTCTTTAGGAGCAGAATAGTTAGGGAAATCTGTTAATGAGAAAATATCAAAACTTCCTAATTGTTTTAAAAAAGTCTTGGTTTCTCGTATTTTATAACCGTGGCAGCTAGCAATGACTATCTTCATGGGTTTCTCCTTAGCAAAAGGGAAAAGAGCAAATAACTAAAAGTTTTTGTCTCGTTTGAAATTACACTAGCAATTTTGTCGATTGTAGTGCCTCTCTCGATTATATTACAAAATAATCGAAATAGGCGCATCTACACAACTATTAGCACGGTTGCACAAAGATATCTTTTTTGCTAGCAGTACCTAACTAACAACAAACTATCAGAATGTTGTTTTTTATAGTCAGATAGGTGTTATGAGAGTTATACGCTCGTTTTTCATTTTATTGTGTTTCTTTCCTTCTTTAGGATTCTCTCACGTAGCGGTGGGGCTAGATCGTATTTTTACCGATGAAACCTACCTCTCTTGGATTCGTGGAAAGAAAGTGACATTAATTTCTCATAATGCGGCTATTAATCACGAGGGAAAGGACGCCCTATCTGTTTTTCGCGAACATAAAGATTTATGTTCTTTGAGTATCTTGTGCACATTAGAACATGGCTATTACGGTACTGCGCCTGCAGAAACTCCTGGAGCAGTTCCTGAAATTCAAGGATTGCGTACGGTGTCTCTCTACGGTATTAAAGATATCCCTGAATGTGCTGTGCAAGGTAGTGATGTCTTAATCTACGATGTACAAGATATTGGAGTGCGTTCTTATACTTTCGTTTCTTCATTACTCTATTTGGTGCGTGCTGCACAAAAGTATAAAAAGACGTTAATCATATTAGATCGCCCGAATCCTATGGGGGGGAGGTTAATCGATGGCCCCATCCCATCGCAATCAGATTATGCTCCAGAAATTCCTTATTGCTATGGAATGACCCCCGGAGAATTAGCACTTTTTTATAAAGCAAAGTACGCCCCCCAAGCTCAGGTATCTGTAGTTCCCATGCAGGGCTGGAAACGATCTATGACATTTTCTCAAACAGGATTAAATTGGATCCCGACAAGCCCACAAATTCCGAATGCACAAACGACATTTTTCTATGCTGCTACAGGAATTATAGGCGCTTTATCCATATCGAGTATCGGTATAGGCTATACTCTTCCTTTTAGGGTGATCGGAGCACCTTGGATGGATGGAAATCTTGTTGCAAAGAAGTTAAATGATGCGCGATTACCGGGAATCAAGTTCTACCCTTTTTGTTACGAACCTTTTTTTGGTAAATATAAGATGGAATTTTGTTCAGGGGTTTTACTCATATTAGAACAGCCTGAAAAATTTCTTCCTATGGAAACGCAATGTACAATTTTAGGGACCCTAAAGACTCTTTATCCTAAACAAGTAGAGAATGCTTTTAAAACCTTGGAGAAAATTCCTTTACGAAGAACGTCGATACAGCGCTGTTTAGGAGAAGAAAAATTTTTACATGTTTGTCAAAACGAGCGGTATATTATTTGGCCTTTAAAAAGATTGTGTATTGAAGGGAGAACAAAGTTTGAAAATATACGTAAGCCGTTCTTAATAGCTGACTACGATGATTAGGGTTTATTTTCTCTAGGGATTCCTCTGTTTGACAGGAATTTTTGTTGTTTCTATAAGCGACCTTATAGGGTCGCCTTATCCCTGAAGTTGGGGGGAACCATAGAAAGAACGTGTCTAAAATATTCAAGAATCGACTAGAAGGGCTTAGAGCGTTAAATCGAGGCGTGCGTGCTTTAGCTAAGGCCGTCACCTCTACTTTAGGGCCTCAAGGTTCTCATGTCGTTATCAAAAAAGATCACTCCTCTCCTTATGTTACAAAACAAGGGGCTTCAATAGCTAAAGAGATCATTCTGCCTGATGCTTTCGAAAATACTGGTCTTAAGCTAATTAAGGAAGCTGCATTACAAATGGAAGCTCAGGTAGGAGATGGATCTACAACGGCTATTGTATTAACAGATGCATTATTTGCCTCAGGGCTTAAAGGTGTTGCTGTAGGTTTAGACCCTTTAGAAATCAAACAAGGCATCCAGCTTGCTGGAGCTATGTTAGATGAAGAGCTTGCGAAGCTCGTAGTTAAGATAAGTGAATCTGAAGATATATTTCATATAGCCACAAGCTCAGCAAATCATGATGCCGCCATAGGGAAAATTTTAGCTGATGCTATAGCGCAAATAGGTATCGAAGGAGTCCTTTCGATAAAAGAAGGACGGGGGACAGAGACGACGTTACAAGCTACTAGACATGTGGGATTAAACTCGGGATATCTATCTTCATATTTTGTAACGCATCCAGAGACTATGGAAGTTATCTATGAAGACGCTTCTATCTTATTGTGTAATCAGGCGTTATCTTGCTTAAATCAATCGTTTATTCACTTCTTAGAGCAGACCTTTCAGACAAATCGAAAACCTTTAATTATTATAGCTGAAGATTTTGATCCTGAGCTTCTCTCTATTTTGATTGTTAATAAGCTCAAGGGAAACCTGCCTGTATGCGCCATAAAAGCTCCAGGCTACGGGCAACAATGCAAGGAGACTTTAGAAGACATCGCGATTTTGACAGGAGCTACTCTTGTAGGAGATTTATTGGGAATTTCCTTAAGTGAGAGTAGTTTAGATGTTTTAGGTCGCGTGGAGAAAATCATTGTTAAACGAAATACAACGATTTTTTCTGGAGGCAAGGGAAATCAAGAAAGTCTAGAACAACGTATTGATTATTTACGCCAGGCTATTGTCCAAAGTAGTTCTGAAATGGACACTCAAGATTTAGAAAAGCGTTTAGCTAGGTTTGTTGGCGGAGTCGCTCAAATCTATTTAGGCTCTGCAACAGAAAACGAATACAAAGAAAGGAAAATTCGATTAGAGAGCGCTTTAAAAGCAGTAAAAGCTGCTTTTAAAGAAGGCTGTCTCCCTGGAGGCGGCGTGGCTTTGGCTCGTGCAGCATCTATTATAAAGATCCCTAATGAATTGCCTATAGGTGTGATGTTTGGATGTAAGTGTATGCTGCAATCAGCAGAAGAGCCTCTTAGAGTCTTGGCAACGAACTGCGGGAAAGACCCTGAGTACGTAGTAGATACTGTTTTAAAGCATGCGGACCCTTATTTCGGATATAATTGCATAAACGATTCTTTTGAAAATTTAATTACGTCGGGAGTGTTTGATCCTTTCTCGGTAACTAAATGTGCTTTGAAATATTCTATTTCAATCTCTTGCTTACTTTTGACTAGCTCATTTTTTATTGTAGACTCCTCGGAAAAAATGCAAAATCCCCCTCTTTTTTAAGGAAACCTAGTTTTCTGATGATCTCTGCCAGCAAATAAATTTTATATTATTCTCCATGTAGTAATATCTTTTTAGTTTAGAACGATCTTTTTTTCAAAGATAAGGAGAAAGACTTGATCATTTGGCCTAACTTGACTACACTTTTTATCGAAAGAGCTGCGCACCAGTAGCTCAGTGGATAGAGTGCCTGGCTACGAACCAGGTGGTCAGAGGTTCAAATCCTCTCTGGTGCGATGCATAATCATAAAAAATAGGGTGGTAATGGAATCGCTATTTATTGGGAAAGCTGCCCCAGATTTTTCTGTACAAGCAGTCGTTAACGGCGAAGTAAAGAATGTTTCTTTAAAAGATTATCGTGGTAAATACGTTATTCTTTTCTTTTATCCTAAAGATTTCACTTATGTTTGTCCTACAGAGCTTCACGCTTTTCAAGATTCTTTAGAAGAATTTGAAAATCGCGGTGCACAAATTATTGGTTGTTCCGTTGATGATCTCGATACGCACAAACGTTGGTTAAATACCGACAAAAAAGCTGGTGGCGTTAAAGGCATTACCTATCCCCTAGTTTCTGATACAACTCATGAACTTTCTAAACTCTATGGTGTTTTAGATTCCCTGTCGGGATTATCATTCCGCGGATCTTTCTTGATCGATAAGGAAGGTATAATCAGACATCTGGTCATCAACGATCTTCCTTTGGGTCGTTCTATAGACGAAGAGCTTCGTGTGTTAGACGCTTTGATTTTCTATGAAAATCACGGACTCGTATGTCCTGCAAATTGGCAGCAAGGGCAGAAGGCTATGGCCCCGAATGAAGAGGGGTTGAAAGAATATTTCGGAACTATTGATTAGAAAACTTTATTAAAAGTTAATAAGTCATAGAGATCTTGTTCGAAGAATAAAAGGAAACTTTTGTATTTTCTGCAGAGAGATTTAGAGGCTTCTATGATGTGTTGGTCTCCAACACCGGGAAGACCCATGGCAATGATATTTTTTAAAGTAGTCTGAGTATTTAAGAAGTGTAGCCCGAAAAAATAACTGTCTACGCAGTATCCTTCTTCTTTTACTCTGAAGTAAAGTACATTGTAATTGTACATCAGAGCTTGTATGGCTAAAGCTATTCCTGACCTAGTTGTTGCAGATCCTCCGCCGAGATGGTCATAAAGATCTGCAGCACTGCGGCATAGGTAAGCAGTGTCATAGCTTCCTTTTTCTGCTTCACCAAATAACGCAATTGTTAGTTTCATTGAATTGTAGATAAATCGAACTTTATTTCCGATCCTACAAAAGACTTTGTTTATTATCTATAGTGAGAAGAGAATATTAGTTATGAAAAAACTGATGATTATTTCTTATTCTCTGGTAAACAAAGCTTTTGATTAGCGTAAATAATATCAGAATTTAACTTATTAAGTTTTTTTAATTCTGATACGGAGATCTTATATTTTGCAGCAATTTTCCCTAAGGTTTCTCCAGGTTTCACAACATGGATATGCGCGGGGATCTCATCGGAAAGATCTGTATAGGTTTCTGGGGAAGAGCCATCAATGAGAGCTAGAAGAGAACGTCGTAAAAGACGAATATCTTGAGAGAGAGTCTTATGGTCTTTTTGGATTTCTTGAAGCTTGTTATTCAGAGTAGTTTGGATGTCCTTTACAGAAGAGGTAAGGACTGCAACAGTTTTTGCTAGGGTTTTTTGTTCGATTTCTAATTGCTGAATTTGTTTTGTGAAAGATTCTGGTTTTATTGACGACAGTCTTTGGATTTTACCATCGTGTTCGTCTATACGATCTGCTAACATCTGAATTTCAGATTCATGACATAATAACTTTGCAGAAGCATCTTCTACTTCTGCAAGTACAGCTTGTATAGAGGGGGTTTTATTGGCAGCGTCCGTAGGGGACATTATCCCAAGACAAAACCATAAGCCACAGTAGAACAAATATTTGTAGTTAACGTGCATGAACTTTAAATTCTGTACGACGATTTTGTTGCCAAGCAAGTTCGTTATGGCCAGAGTTTACCGGCTGCTCTTTTCCGTAAGATATAGTAAATAACCGATCTGCAGAAATTCCCTGCTTAATTAGGTGCTGTTTAACAGCATTAGCGCGTCGTGCTCCTAAAGCTAAATTGTATGCCGCTGCACCGCGCTCGTCAGTATGACCTTCTATATACAGAGTTGTCTTTGGAGATTTTTGCATTTGACGAACAAGACTAGACAAAATAGCTAAGTTTTCTTCGCCCTTAATAGTATAGCTGTCGGTTGCAAAAGTAATATTTCTGAAAGAAACTGATTGGCTACTCGTTTTGTATAATTGCTCCTCCTTAGAATCGTAAGCATCTGCGAAGTTTTGATTCATTTCATCATCGGTATAGAGAGGAACAAAAGCAAAATTTTGTTTTCTTTTTTTAGAATGCTGATAGTCTTCGCAAACGGTATCCCAATCACCATAAGGATATGAGCATGAAGGTAAGGCGAAAAGCGCAAGTAATAAACAACTGATAACGCCTAAATATTTCTTTTTCATAAGATTCTCTTTATTGGTTATTAGGGAATCCTCCCCAGGAAGGAAAACGTTTTTCCCCCAATCCTATAACAATTTTCTTAGTTTTTTGGGTAATCAGACTTAATAAATAAAGTTCTGACTCTCCTGAATTTCCTGCACTATAAACAAGATGTTGACTGTCAATAGCCCATGAGGGCCCTTCTTTGTCTATAGGAGTTGTTGTTAGTTGATAATCTTTGCCAGTAGAAAGGTCATACAGACAGATTTGACGAACTCCCTTAATTACAGAGCAAAAGGCTATTTTTTTACCATCTGGAGACCATGAAGGGCAACTGCTATTTCTATATTTTTTAGTGAGTAACCGTGGTGTCTGAATTTCTGGATCTATTTGGATAATGTATAGACGCGGTCGACCATCTCTATTAGAAACAAAAACTAACTTAGAACCATCGGGACTGAAAGAAGGATTCCCCTGAGTTCCGAAAGTTTCGTTCAACACTCTTCGAGGTTTCCCCATAACGCCTTTTGATAAAGAAAAGCTCTGAAGAAAGAGGTCGGGGTTCCCATAAGTATCGGAAATAAAAGCTAAAAGCTTTTTTCTTGGGGAAAATGTCGGCATAAACTGGTTCCCTTGTAAATTAAGAACCTTTTTCCCTGTGGTGTTTTCTAAAGAACCTAGGAAAATTTTAGGAATGCCATATTTATAAGAAACATAAAGGTAGGGATTACAATTCCCTATGTTCATCCAATTGGGAGTGATGGATAAAGAGTTTTCTTGTGTGAGAGCGCGTAAGTTCGCCCCATCATAGTCTACGGACCAAAGTTCTCCTTGTTTTAACTCGCCGTCTTGAGGATTTTTACTTAATGAAAAAACTATTTTCCCGGAGCTAATTCCTGGAACCTTGGTGAGGGCATAATGAATCTTATCAGCAGCTTCATGTATTTTCTGACGGTTACTGGAGATATCTTCTGTAAGTACTAAAGAATGAAATTGCTGATGATTTTGGGAGCCTCGCGCTATGGTAAATGCGATTTCAGGGTAACGAGAAACAATAGCAATACTAAAAGGTGGAGACAAAGCTTCAGATTTAACTGAGGAGGGCTGGAGACGATCTCCAAGGGCTAAATCGCTAATGAAGGTATTGCATAATGAGCGTAGGTATTTTTGCTGTTTTGCATCATTAGGACCTATTTTTAATTCTACATGAATAGGCAATAGAGAGATTTCGGAACGTACGGAGACCTCTAAATCTTTAGCATAGAGAGAAACTATCCCAAAAACAAGGAAAGTACTGACAAAGATACGTCGTAACATTCCGACAGCCCCTACTGTGTTAAGACTCATTACTCAGGAGTTTAATATGAAAAGCGATATTTTTCGAGACTTTGTATTTGTCCAGGAATTTTTTAAAAGGAATTTTGTGAATACGCATAAGAATGAGTTGTTTCTCAGCTTCGCTAATTTCAGATAGTAATATACACTCCTGGATATTCCCTTGAGGCGTGAGTACAAGTTTTACGCGTACTTCTCCAGAAAAGGGTAGAACGATATATTCACGAAGTAGTTGGCATAATTCTTCTTCTTGAGTTGCTGCTAAAGATGAGTTTATGGCTAGTTCTCTACATGTAGGGAGGGAAATATCAGCAAGCCGTGCATCACTATCCTCGAGATGCTGAGAAAGTGTTTTTGCAAGATCTGCTATAGCTTTGAGCTTTGCTTCTTTTGCAGGATTTGTCTTTGCTGCAATTTTTTGTTCTCCCTGTGATTTCGCTACAGACTGTTCTTTTTTTACAGGTTTGCTAGGGGAGGGCGTTTTTTTAACACTATCTGTTTTCTTCTTCTCAGCAGGAGTTTTAGGGGAAGGTTGTTGAGGGGGTTTCTCAACGTGAGGTTTTTCTATTTTTGCTTTTAGAGCTTGCTGAGAAGGCGTTGTATGCGTTTTTACAACGGAAATAGGTTCGCTTAAAGTAACGAGTTTTTCTGTGAAAGGGAGAAGCTTAGGTTGTTTTTTTTGTGTTGGGGAATACGCAAGGAGAATTATGCACACTCCGTGAAGAACAATGGCAAAGAGGCTATAGGGAAGCGTTTTTTTCATAATTAGCTTTTTAAAGCTATATGGAGTTCGTGAAATCCTGCAGATTCTATTATGGTTTTTACTTCTTGGTATAATCTAAAAGGTGTATCGCCATCTTGTAATAGCAGAGGCACTCTATTGGGGTGTTGCTGATATAACAGGCTAAGTTGTGTTTTTAATTCTCCTAAGGAAAGAGCCTGATCATTTAATAGGATCGTATTATCCGCTAATACTTTTATGGTTGTGGGTAGATCATTGTCTTTTCCAAGAACCTTATGCTCTTTCGTTCCTGGTGCTAAGGCTATAGAATCAAGCCGTATTAAAGGCATGGCAATCATAAATGCCATTAAAATAACAAAGACAATGTCAATTAACGGAGTGAGATTGACATTAGGGTCTTCTTCAGCATCTTCAATGATGATACGTTTCATAGATTTGTCTGACGATACTTAACTTCTATAGAATTTAACAGCAAATACGCTGTCTGCTCTATTTCTAGAATTAATCTAGAAGAATGGGCTTTAAGATAGTTAAATCCTATCAAAGAGGGAATAGCAACAAATAACCCTACAATTGTCGTTCCTAAAGCTGTTGCCAGACCTTCCATCATCGCTGTTCCCCCAGCTTCTCCCGAGCTAATATGAGAAAAAGCTACCAAAATGCCCCAAACAGTCCCCAAAAGGCCTAAAAAGGGGGCTAAACTGATCGTTGTCGCGGGGATAAAGTTGTTCTCATGCATGATAGCACGGTATTTCGGCATAATAGCCCCCAGCAAAGTCTCTAGAGACTGGATGTCCTCCATAGACAATACTGGACCGTGATCTGGAGCCTGTTGGCGATTTTTATCAAGAAGCTCTAAAGTTCCTCGCTTAATAGTAAAATATAAATCCGCAAAGGGATTTAACTCCGGATGAATTTCTAAAGACAACGGAGCATGACGATTCTTTATCAAGAAATCTTTAAGAGATTTCCCTGATTTTAGAAATTTTTTTTGAATAGCAAGCTTTTGATGTAGTACTGTCCAAGTGCATAAGGAAAGTATGAGCAAGCTGAAGAATATCCCCTTACCGAAGAGATCGGCTTCCCTGAAGGCCTGGATAATTGGATTATGGGTGAATTGTAACATAGAGTATAAAATTCTTTACATAATGAGGGGATCATACAAAAGACGATCCTATCAAAATTGTGGTATAGAGCCAAGTAGGTTTTGTTCAAGAGATTTACGAAAGCATTTATAAAAATAAAATTACATAGTGTATAATTATCTACCTGATTTAGAAATAATTGGAGTTATTTTGAATAAAATCAAAAAGCATTTTCAAACTATATTGGTAGCCTTTCTATTTTCCTTGCCTGCCTTTACTGGGTATGGTCAGAAATTGCATGCTGCAGAGCCTGTAGTAGAGAAGGCCTTGCCAGGTGCTACTCTAGTTTCTGAGGGGTCTCATATTCCCAAAGGTGGAATATTTAGATTGGGGATTAAGATAACCGCCCCTAAGGGAAGTCATATTTATTGGAAAAACCCCGGAGAAGTGGGGAGCCCATTAAGAATTAACTGGAATTTACCCAAAGGATTTGTCGTCGAGGAGGAGCATTGGCCTGCGCCAAAGGTCTTCGAAGAGGATGGAATGACATTCTTTGGTTATGACGATAACGCGTTTATAGTTGCGGATATTCGTGCCCCCGAAGGAGGCGCTGATAAGGAAGCCGTAGAGTTAAAAGCTCATGTCGAGTGGTTGGCCTGTGGGGAGAGTTGTGTCCCTGGAAACGTCGATTTGGTGCTATCGCTGCCGTATCGTGACGGCGTTGCCGCCTTACATCCTGAAAGATCTGTAGAGTTTGCTCAAACTCTACAATCTCAACCCCGTCTATTAAAAGATAATCAAGCGATTACTTTGGGACGTAGTCAGGAAGGCGAGATCATTTTAAATATTACTGGAAGTCAACACCACGCTAAGAAGGCCTGGTTTATCTCAGAGAAGGCTGATAAGATTTTTGCTTATTCCGAAGAGGCGATAAATGAGACTTCTGGAACAGCTTGGAAACTGAAGATCAAAACCCTATCGGGAGTGGAAAAGAATCAGGAGCTGCAAGGAGTTTTACTGCTTACAGATAGTGCGGGTCAAGAGATTGAGTCTTTTATAGTTCATGGTCAAATTAGTGATTCTGGACAAAGCTCTGAATTATGGAATTATATAACAATTATAGCAATGGCGTTCCTCGGGGGACTTCTTCTTAACATCATGCCCTGTGTTCTGCCATTAGTAACCCTTAAGGTTTATGGATTGATTAAATCTGCGGGAGAGCATCGCTCCTCTGTGATTCTCAATGGCCTTTGCTTCACTTTAGGAGTTGTGGGTTGTTTTTGGGGATTAGCAGGAGTTGCTTTTCTGTTAAAGATGTTAGGGCACAACATTGGTTGGGGTTTCCAACTTCAGGAGCCCATGTTTGTGGCAACCCTAATTATTGTATTCTTCCTATTTGCTTTAAGCTCTTTAGGCTTATTTGAAATAGGCACCATGTTTGCTAACCTTGGAGGGAAACTCCAGTCTACGGATGCGGGAGCCTCTAAGAGTAAAATTGTGGGAGCTGTCTTTAACGGGGTGCTGGCTACTTTAGTAACAACACCGTGTACAGGACCATTTTTAGGTTCTATACTTGGCTTAGTGATGTCTTTATCGTTTATCAAGCAGTTGATGATATTTACATCTATTGGTTTGGGAATGGCCTTGCCTTATCTTGTCTTTTCTGTATTTCCTAAGATGTTATCTGTTCTGCCTAAACCTGGAAATTGGATGAGTACGTTTAAGCAGCTTACTGGGTTTATGTTATTAGGAACGGTAACTTGGTTAGCATGGATTTTCGGATCGGAAACGAGTACAACAGCGTTAATTCTCCTACTTGCTGGATTGTGGCTTGCGGGGATAGGGGCCTGGATTTTAGGAAAATGGGGAACTCCTGTTTCTCCTAGGAAGCAGAGGGTATTTGCATCGACTCTATTTTTTGGATTCCTTGCGGGAGCTTTATCTTTGAGCTTTATTGCTTCTCGGTATTTTGCAGAAGAAGCAGAAACTGTGGTCGTTCAAGAAGGAAGTTCTTGGCAGCCATTTTCTGCAACAAAACTCGCTCAGCTGCGCAAAGAAGGGCAAGCGGTATTTGTCAACTTTACAGCTAAGTGGTGTTTAACCTGTCAGATGAACAAGACTGTGTTACACGCAGCTGCTATAAAGGAAATGTTTAAAGAGCATGGGGTAGTTACTCTAGAGGCTGACTGGACACGTAAGGATCCTGGTATTACCGAGGAGCTCGCGCGTTTAGGACGAGCCAGTGTTCCTTCGTATGTCTATTATCCTGCTGATCAGTCGGAGCCTGTGGTGCTTCCTGAGAAGATTACACAGGCGGTTCTTGAGGACATGGTCTTTTCGAAAAGCTAGTCTATAATTTTAGATAGGATTTTGTTGGGTGTATTTGAATAAATACACCCTTTTTTTGTCTTTAATTTAAGAAATGCCTCTTAAAAGATTGATTCTTTTGAAGATATTTTACTAGGAGATGTATGATCATCCCTTTCCTCGCATCAAGATTTTTAAGGAGAAGGGTTATGGATTTAGTAGATGCACACGTACATCTTTCAGACGAAGCTTTTATGGAAGATGGAGACGAGGTGATTTGTCGTGCAAAAGACTCCGGAATTTCCCTCCTTGTTAATGTCACAACAACCATTGATGAGCTGAATAAATCTTTTGATTATGCTGAACGTTTTCCAGAATTGCGTTTTTGTCATGTTGCTGGGACGCCTCCTCAAGATGCTCATACAGATATAGATGAGCATTTCCAATATTTCCAAGGTTTTGCTCAAGCAGGAAAATTAGCTGCTGTTGGTGAGGTAGGTTTAGATTATTGTTTTGGGGAAGACGATGCTGCTAAAGAACGTCAAAAAAAGGTGCTAAAGAAGTATTTGTCCTTGGCTTTAGAATGTGAGCTTCCTCTTGTTGTGCATTGTCGTGGTGCTTTCGATGATTTTTTCCATATGCTAGATCAGTATTATCATCATGACGAACGCTCTTGTCCTGGCATGCTGCATTGTTTTACAGGATCTTTAGAAGAGGCGCAGGAGCTGATTTCTCGTGGATGGTATCTCTCTATTAGTGGGATTGTTACATTTAAAAATGCTCAGGATTTGCGTTCAGTAGTTTCTCAAATCCCTCTGGATCACTTGTTAATAGAAACAGACGCTCCTTTTCTTGCCCCTACGCCTTATCGGGGTAAAAAAAATGAGCCTGCGTACATAACCCATACGATACAAGCTATTGCAGCTATTCATGGTATTGATTCCCAAGAGCTTGCAGGTATAGCGCGAAGTAATGTTTTACGTTTCTTAGAGGGACGTAAAAAAGGGTAGCCTTCACTCCAATTTGTTAGTAAAAATAGCTTCACATAATTTTATTTAAACTTTTATGGTTGCCAGAAAAAGAGATTGTGAAATAAAGGCTTACGATGAAAGAAAGGGGAACCTGTTCTGGGACAGCTCAGAAGCCATGGAAGTACTACACTAGCTTTGTTTTACGTTGTGTTCATTCTTTAGCGGGAGTTGCATTTACGTTGTTTCTTTGTGAGCATATGTTTATTAATATGCTCGCCTCTTCTTATTTTAATGAGGGGAAGGGATTTGTTCAGTTAGTGAGCAAATTTCATCAGATTCCTGGTCTTAAGATTATAGAAATCACCTTTTTAGCCCTGCCTTTTATCTGTCATGCTATCATAGGCATTGTCTATCTTTTCCAAGGGAAAAGTAATTCTGGGGCTTCTGACGGCAGTAAGCCTGCATTAGTTTATGCAAGAAATATTGCCTATACCTGGCAGAGAAGAACAGCATGGATTTTACTTTTCGGGCTTATCTTTCACGTTGTTCAGTTTCGTTTTCTTCGTTATCCTCTTCACGTAGAGTTGCATGGGCAGACATACTATGTTGTGGATATCAATTCCTCCCGTTACCCAGCGATAGTGCGTGGTACTAAGGGATTCTTCACTATAAATTTCTCAGCTCCTCAAGGGGGAACTATCCGTCTGGATAGGGAGGATCTTGAGGGTAGTGCTGTTTCTAAATTGTCAGAAAATAAGGCGTATGTTCTTACACCTAATGTTGGGGCAGCTTTTCTCTATATTGTTCGTGATTCTTTAGGATCCTTATGGATTGCTATTTTCTATACTCTGCTTGTGATTGCTGCTGCATTTCATGGGTTTAATGGATTATGGACATTTTGTTCTCGATGGGGAGTTGTTATATCTTTTCGGTCTCAGGCTCTTTTACGTAGTTTGTGTTATTTTGCCATGGTTATCGTTTCTACCATGGGCATTAGTGTGATTTGGAATTTGTATAGCGTGGCATAAGATTATGGAAGCACAGAGTTGTAGGGTTATAGTTGTCGGTGGTGGTTTAGCAGGGTTGTCGGCAGCCATGAAATTGGCAGATCATGGTATCGTTGTTGACCTCATATCACTGACAAAAGTGAAAAGATCTCATTCTGTATGTGCTCAGGGAGGGATAAATGCTGCTCTTAATCTTAAACAAGAAGAAGCAGATTCTCCCTATATACATGCTTACGATACGATAAAAGGCGGGGATTTCCTAGCAGATCAGCCTCCTGTTTTAGAAATGTGTTTAGCAGCGCCTAGGATTATCCGTATGTTAGATAATTTTGGATGCCCTTTTAACCGTACTCCTAATGGAGAATTAGACGTGCGTAGATTTGGAGGGACGCTATACCACCGCACAGTATTTTGTGGGGCTTCTACTGGGCAGCAGCTTATGTATACCCTAGATGAGCAAGTGCGCCGTCGTGAAAGCCAGGGAAGAGTTAACAAATTTGAGAATCATGAATTTGTAAGATTGATTACGAACAGCGCGGGAAGAACCTGCGGGGTTGTATTGATGAATTTATTCAATAATCGCCTAGAAGTTCTTAAAGGAGACGCTGTTATTGTTGCTACAGGAGGTCCTGGAGTCATTTTCAAAATGTCTACAAACTCGACATTTTGTACGGGAGCTGCAAACGGTCGGTTATTCTTACAGGGAATGACATATGCAAATCCAGAGTTTATACAAATTCACCCTACAGCCATTCCTGGCATTGATAAGCTGCGGTTAATATCCGAGTCCGTTCGTGGTGAAGGTGGACGCGTTTGGGTTCCTGGAGATGCATCAAAGACAATTATTTTCCCTGATGGTTCACGACGCCCTTGTGGAGAAACGGGAAAACCTTGGTATTTCCTAGAAGAAATGTATCCTGCTTATGGGAACTTAGTCAGCCGTGATGTAGGCGCTCGCGCTATCTTACAGGTATGTGAAGCAGGGTTAGGAATAGATGGTCGTATGGAAGTCTTTTTAGATGTCACTCATTTGCCAGCTTCTACACGACATAAGCTAGAAGTTGTTTTAGATATTTATAGGAAGTTTACAGGTGAAGATCCTGATAAAGTTCCTATGAGAATTTTCCCGGCTGTGCATTATTCCATGGGAGGTGCTTGGGTAGATTGGCCCGCTGCAGATGATCCCGATCGCGATAGTCGTTATCGTCAGATGACAAATATCCCAGGATGTTTCAACTGTGGGGAATCGGACTTCCAATATCACGGAGCGAATCGTTTAGGAGCAAATTCGCTGCTATCTTGTTTGTATGCAGGACTTGTCGCTGGAGAAGAAGCTGCTCGTTACATTACTGCTTTTGGCTCTTGTCCAACAACCTCGACAGATTTTTCCGACGCTCTTCAACAAGAGAAAGAGATGAATGCTCTTTTACTTTCAAGAAGAGGCGGAGAGAATATCTTCGTCTTACATGAAGATATCGCTAAGGTTATGGTTAAAAACGTTACTGTGAAACGAAATAACAAAGATCTAAGAGATACTTTAGAACAGCTAAAAGAGTTTAGAGAGAGGCTTCAGAGAGTTTCTGTGCATGATTCCTCACAGTTTGCCAATAAGACTTTCCATTTTGTACGACAGATGGGCCCTATGATAGAATTGGCATTAGCGATTACAAAGGGAGCACTATTGCGTGATGAATTCCGCGGTTCGCATTATAAAGAAGAATTCCCTAAACGTGATGATGTTCATTGGCTAAAGACAACATTAGCGTCGTATTCTCCTGAAGAACCTGAGATTACTTATAAGCCTGTAGATACACGTCACGTGCAACCTACATTACGAGATTATACAAAATCTTCGACAGGGAAAATCGAGCTTGCCAACGTTCCTGAAACCGTGCGTTTGCCCATATAAATAAAGAGAGGATTATGGATATTCCTGAAACTTTTATATTGAAAATCTATCGGGGGACCCCAGGAAAACAATATTGGGAAAGTTTTGAATTAGCGTTGCATCCAGGAGAGAATGTAATTAGCGCTCTTATGGAAATCGAAAAACGTCCTGTAAATACTTTAGGGGAAACTGTAGATCCTGTTGTATGGGAACAGGGGTGTTTAGAAGAGGTTTGCGGTTCTTGCTCATTATTGGTCAATGGTACGCCTCGTCAGGCATGCACAGCGCTTATTGAAGAGTATATAAAAGAAACAGGATCTCGAGAGATTGTTTTAGCTCCGCTAACGAAATTCCCATTAATTCGTGATCTTATTGTAGATCGTTCCGTCATGTTTGATAACTTACAAAATATTCAAGGATGGGTAGCTGCGGATGCTGATGGAGAAAATAGTGGCGTGAAAGTATCGCAAGAACAGCAAGAGCTGATGTATGCCTTATCTATGTGCATGACATGCGGGTGCTGTACGGAGGCTTGTCCTCAAATTAATGAGCATAACGATTTTATTGGGCCGGCAGCTATTGCTCAGGCGCGTTTGTTTAATACCTATCCTGGAGATAAGCAGTCTAAAAAACGTTTGCGTGCGCTTATGGGCAAGAAAGGTATAGAAGGTTGTGGGCAAGCGCATAACTGTGTGCGCGTGTGCCCTAAAAAACTCCCATTAACAGAAAGTATTTCTGCAATGGGAAGAGATATTTCTAAATATTCTTTAAAATCCTTATTCCGAGCGATTTTCCAAAGAAAGAAAAAAGATAGCGATACGGATTAAAAAAATCCCTTAGGCATGCGGCTGCGGTATCCTGGAGGCGGCGGCATGCCATAGTCTATAGGATTTGCGTAGAGAGTCCAAGGTCTTGAGACGGAAAGTAGTTTGTCAGTATTTTCTAACGGATAGCCTTGTAATCCAGCATAATTAAACTGCCAGAGATCAATTTCTTGAGTTCCTGGATGAAGAATGAATCCGAAATAGCTGTAAGCCCAATTGCTATCTCCAAAGAGTAGAGGAGCTGGATAAGCAAGGTTATGATGGCGCATAGCTGTTGCTAATCTGAAGAAGAGATCTTCTTCAAAATACAATTGCTGATAGCTTTCCATCAGCAATCCTTTAAAAAGATGACGAATCTCTTCCGAGGATAATAAGGAGAAATTCGGGATGAATTGTTCTATGAGTTTGCTGAACTTTTCATAGGTAATTCTAGAGGAAATTCCTAAATAAGAACTGACATTGTCTAAAACCTCAGGGAGCTGTTGGTCCGAGGTATAGGGAATATCTTGGACAATCTGATGTGCTAAGCGTCTTTGGTATAAGGGGAAGATGCTTTTTGAGCTTGGTAGAGCTTCTTGTAAAAATCTCGAGGCTTTTTCATAGAGTTCCGGAAGCGTTAAAGAATGATCAGAGCAGAAATCGTGAAAGTCATAAGTAAGATTTTCTAAGCTGTATTTTGAGCAGAATCTTTCTATAAATGTATAGATCCCTTGTTGATTTAGCACAGTATCTGCTAGGAAATCCTGGTGGTTTTTTACCCAAACATCACGTAACCAGGTATAGCTATACCAGTCGTTATTCCAAGCTTCACGAAATAAAGGAGCTCCTGCAGTGACAGAAAAAACATGTGTGGGAGATGAAGCTAGTAGCGAATGAGAGCCATCTTCTAAATAGCTTTTTACTGCTGATGGCTGATCTTTTAAAGCGTCTGAGAAAAAAGCTGCTAGTTCATGGGCAGTTTCAGGATGTTTTTCCATAGATGAGACCTCTTCGGAATTTTCGAAGTAGTCTTTCAATAAATGTTCTACTGTTCCTCCGGAAACATATACCCAGGGAGTGTGGGAAATCTTGTCTAAATTGTTAAGAACAGGTTCGGGAACAGGAAGGTTATATCCTTTAAGGATACGTGTTATCGCAGCTTCTTGGAAAGAGTTCTTATGAAGAGAAGAAATAATACGGTGGATGAGAGCAGAAGTTTCTTTTTCTAATCCTAAAACACCGTGTTTTCCGAGGAGTTCTCCTTCGGTTGAGGAAAAGAATTCAGATAAAAAGCTGATAAATTCGTTAATTGAATAGATGGAAGACCAGGTATTTGGGTGGCTTCTTCCATGAGTAAAGAGTATACGAAATCCTGCAGGAGAATCCGCATAAAGATGGGAGAATTCTTGAATGAAAGCATCATAGGAACTGCGGAAATATTGTGGAATGATCTTCGTGTAAAAGGAGAGTAAGAAATTAGGAAGAGCGAAGAGTTTTTTTGCCTTTTCTTGAGCAGTATCCCAATCGTAGAGAGCTTTATTGAGCTCTTGGCGAAAACGTAAGTGATCCATGAGCAAGATTTTATTATCTTGTTCATTTAGCGGATTTCTCATGCGGCTTTCTATATATTCAAGCTGAGCACGCGCTTCATTATATGTCTGCTCGCATTGTTGTATAAGCTCACGAGCATTATCAACGGCTTCTTCTACAAACGTTTGGATAATATGTGCTAGGCTATCAGGCTCATCATGGCGCCATCCTAGGGCTACGCGAATATGATTTAACGTTGAGGAATCATTAGCATCCGCAAGAGTCGCTAATGTATATTCCCAGGATTTTAGTAGGGGATTTTGTGTGTCACTAATAAAAGCAGATTTAGCCTGCTCGTATGCTGTGAGATAGCTATAGACCCTTTGAGTTTGGGAGAGCTTATGAGAATGTTCAATGGAGAAAAAGACCTGCTCCTTGTTGTAGAAGCCCTCTTGAAATAAGATAGAGCAGACAGAATCCGCTGTAATTTGATAATGATGTAGTAACGTACTTTGGATTACTTCATTCGCTGTTAGGATATTATCGACGTGCTGCAGTTTATTTAGAAGATATTCATGAGCCAGAATCTGCTGAACACGAACTTGAGGATCGTCTAAAGTATCCACGATACCTGCAGCTGCGAATGCTCGTTGTAGACCTGGAGATGCTGAAAGTTTGGCAATAGGGTCAGGATATAAGTCTAATATTCTTAACGGCTTAAATAATTCTCCGATGCATCCCGATAGGTTTATAGGGACGCAGATTTCTCTTGTGCCGATGATTCTTGTAAGTTTTCCCGAAGTCAGTAGATCACCAATATCTTTTATGAATAACTTGGGATATTCTTGATGGATAATAATGGCGAAGGCTGTTGCAAAACAAGATCCCACATCTTGACGTAGGTAGCAAAATAGCGCTGTAAGCGCTGCCTGGCGTGCGTGAATAGGCGTTAAGGTAATCTCTGGGGATAAGGCTATAGTATTACGAATGAGATCTTGGATACTCTTATAAGAGGGAACAAAAAACTTTTTTATCCTTTCTTTAATCTCAGGTTCTTGTTTGATAGTTTGAAGCATTTTCAGGAGATGTTCTCTAGGCTTAGCTTCATTATGTCTATGAGGCCCTAGGGGATAGAGACATTTTGTTAGATGCTCTATAGCTTTTACGACTTTAGTTGTATCGATTTCGCCATTTTCTGCGAGGATATAACGAGCTGCGTTTCTTGCTATGGTGAGATTTTTCGCTGCGAGGGGAGATTGTAGGGAAGTCGTCTGATAAGCACGAAATAGATCGTCATTTTCTGAGCAAAAGATCTCTTCTAACTCATTATGCTTTTGCTTAAGAACTAGGGCATCAAAAACAAAAAAATCCAGTCGTGACATAGAGAATACAGAGAAAACTTTGGGCTTTTCCTACTTCTTATCATGAATTCCTGGTTTCTGTCAGCAAACGATTCCCCAGGGGAAACTCAAGAAAAGCTATTTTAGGAAGAGAAGATGATTAGCATTCATAGAATGAGCAAGATGGAGAAAATAAAGGGAAATAATAAGAAAATAGAAAAATCATTCGAGAGCTATTTCTAGAAGGGTTTTCTTATTTTGTAATAAAAGTCTTTAATGGATAACATGTTCCGTCTTAATTTTAAACAAATGAGTATTAAGTATGAATATACAGGAACAATTAACATCTTACTGCCCTTCAGTTAAACAGTTTGTGCAAAACCATCAGTCGAAATTATCAAAAATCAATAAAAGCTTCATAGCTCTTGTTATTGCTGGCATAGCTTTAGTTATCATTGGCCTAACGGTAACCTCACCAGCATTTGTAACTATTGTCTCTGGTATTACTATTCTTGGTGTTGTTGCTCTTTTAGTTTCAGCGATATTGTTATGGTTGGGAAAGACGCCTAAATTATTTCAAGAACCTAGTAGTGAATCTATAACTATTGACAATCTCAACTCAACTGAAAGACAGGAAACTTAACGTTCCATCTATCTGTGACTGCGTTTCTTTATTCAGCATTTCTGTAAGAGTCTCTATGAAATTTTCTGAATTTA
This sequence comes from Chlamydia caviae GPIC, assembly GCF_000007605.1. NCBI lineage: Bacteria > Pseudomonadati > Chlamydiota > Chlamydiia > Chlamydiales > Chlamydiaceae > Chlamydia > Chlamydia caviae. Next base: position 1,122,042 of record NC_003361.3, on the reverse strand, counting down.
AAGGTGCTAGGGGATCTTTAATGAGTTCTTCAATAGGTAAACGCATGAGATATTCAGTAAGTTCATAATTTCCTGTGATACATACTAGAATATCACCGGGTTCTATCTTGTGCTTAGTGGGTGAAGCAAGACGGGAAAAGGTTTCCTGTCTTTTTAAAAAGGCTATGGGAGGGGTTTCCCCTACGGATAAAATAGATAATGTGGAATCTATGGAATCGTAGCGGATAAAAGTCATGGAGACGGTAGCTTCATCACCTTCTGTAGTTTTCCCGAAGGCATCAAAAGTATCTGAGCTTATTTTCTCTAAGGAAGAAGAGAGGTTTGCATAAGCCAGGAATAAACTTCGTGCAGATAGAGCATAAAGATAGGATGGGAGTCCTATATCTCCGGCGAGGCCTATAACGCCAATGAGAGTCTGTTCAGGGAAGGAAGTTTTCCATCCATAAAAATGCCCTGATAGCTGAATTCCCTGAAGGTGTTTGGAAATGAAAGAGATATTAGGAAATTCGGGGAAGGTAGGGCTGAGAAGTGTTTGTTGAAGGGAAGCAAGAATAGCTAATTCTTTCTGTAATTGATCTCCAGAGGCATATTCGATTTCTGCTTTTTCTCTTGAATTGAGGAGTAACAATAGAGTGCAGTTGAAGATATTCCCTAATTCATTAATTTCATATCCGTAAGGTTGAGGTTCATAACGGATGTTATGATTTCCTCGCCATGCAGCTTCCATACATGTTGTAAGTTCTTGGATAGGCTGATTTAACCGTTTGTTTATTTTCGTGAGTACCCATCCCATGAAGAGAAAGGCTAACGAATAAAAGAAAATCACATTCAAAGGCAGATGGATAGCCTTATTGATAAACCAAGAAAGAGGAATGATAGATAAGGTATAGGTTCCTTGAATAGGAAGTTTATTTAAAACAATCCCTAGATAGCTTTTATTTTTTATTTTTATGCTTATAAGATTGTGTTCTCGAAGAATTTTAGGAGCCGTTGTTACAGCAAGAGCTTGTTTCCTAGCCGTGATTTTAGGAAGATCAGGGATATCTACGGAAAAGACTTCTGAAGAGAATTTAGGATCTGAAGCGAAGAGGACTTCCCCATATTTGTTTAATAGACAGATAGCTTCATTTTTTAGATGTAAAGATTTGAATAAATCCTTTTGTAAGAAGTCCATAGGATAGAAGCTAACAAGTAACCCCGCGCTTGTTGGTGCATTCCATACTTCGATATCTTCGGTAATCACAAGATAATTTTTAGGATAATTTTGGTAAGTATCTGAAGAGATTGTAATGATGCAGGCCTTCCCTGAAGACATGCTGAGTTTCTTTTTTATTTCCGGATGACTTTTTAAATAGTGGATAAATGGATCGTGGGGATTTTTTGTTTTTATATTCCCATCGATAAGAGGGATTAAACAAAGGGAGAAGTCCGTATCCGATAGGGCGAACATCTCATTATACGCTTGAGAGTAGAAATCTTCCGCTGATGATGCATAGGCTTTAAGTGCTAAGGTATTTGCTAAACGTTTAAGAAAGATTTTGTGAATGGTGAGTTTTTTTTCAAATTCTAAGCTGAAGTTTGTCACATGGGTATGGAGATTTTCCATCAGGTTATTTTTCGCTGCTGAAAAAGAAAATAACGATAGAACTACCAGATTCAAAACTAGAGGAATCGGAATTACCAAAAAAAGGAACAGCAAAATGCGTTTGGTAAAAGTTTGTTTCATGAGTCCGCTATTTTAAGAATCAGCAAGGTAATGTCATCATGTTGATGGCTATTCCCTACGAAAGTTTTCACAGATAGCATTAAAGAATGCATAGCATCTTCTGCGCTTTTTCCTACTAAGGTTTTTACAGCGCTTTTTAACCGTTCTTCACCAAACATTTCAAAAGCTTTATTATGAGCTTCTGTAATGCCATCTGAATATAAGATAATCAAAGATCCTGGAGCTGGTTGGAAACTTGTTGTAGGGATATCAGGAATGTTAGGAAGGAATCCCAGGGCCATTCCTTGATGATAAAGAAGGGAAACCTCTCCATTAGGAGATAGGTAACATGCGGGATTATGGCCGCAGGAGTAAAACTCTACACTTCCTGTTTTATAATTGTAGCTGTAGACACATAAGGTGACAAACATCCCTGAATTCGCGGTGTTCTTATAAAATAGCAAGGATGTTTGTTCTATAGCTTCTTTTATAGAAGGGGTTTGCGATAGGAATGTGCGCAACATATTCTTAAGGAATAAAGAATATCCGCAAGCATGGACACCTTTCCCAGAAGCATCAGCAACAATTAAAAATAATGTAGCTTTATCTCCTTCACCTACGATAAAGGCATCGAAGAAATCTCCTCCTACGGTAATCGCGGGGATATAGGCTTTTGCTAATTCAACATGGGGATAGTTAGGAAGAGTATTGGGGAGGAGTCTTTGTTGGGCTTGTTCACCAAGACGCAGGGCATTTTGTGCACTTTCTTTAATAGCGTAATTTTTCTCAGCTAAGGTTTGTTGTTGGTCTAAACTTTGTACCATGGCGTTAAAAATATGCCCCAACCTGTTAACTTCAAACCCTAGGGAATCATCCACATAAGGATCGCGGATGTTGTCTCTTGTTTGTATGATGACAGTGGCGAGTTTGCGGATCGGCAAAGATAATCTCTTCGCAGCAAGATAGGCAATGATACTCCCTAAAACAACGCATAAAAAGTAAGCAAAATAAATTAACGTACGTTTCCATAAGGTAGAAAAGAGCTCAGTCTTTGTCCCATAAGAGAGAACGGACAAATCCATATGAGGAACGTTAGCGAGATAACTCCATATTTCCTGATTTCCGTTTTTAAAGGAGAAAAAGTTTGGCTCTATAGGTAAAGGCGTTAGCGAAAGAGGATTTAGAGCAATTCCTTTTGGGCAGGAATCTATATCTAGGAAAGTATCGCAGAATTGTTTTTCAGTAACATGAGGATAAATAGCTCGAAGGTCTAAATCTGGGTCAGAGGCTTTTAATATAACACCGTCTTTAGATAAAATAGCTGTTTTTACAGTGAAGTAAGCTTGAGTATTTATAAGAATATCTTTTAGGAATTTTTCAATATTATGAGTTGTATAGAGAATCCCTAGGAGTTCGTGGGTATCATTATCAAAGATATTTACCTGCATTACTGAAAAAACTTCATGCTTGTCTGAAGATTGTTTAAAAGTTGCTGCTAAAGGCAAGTGGCTAGGAATATCTATTTTATTTTTATAATTTTCCCCAAGACGTTCTGGCTGGCTAGAGGCTACAACGATTTTCTCTCCGTTAGGTTGCAGTTTAATTAAAGAGATTTCGTCATATGTTGAGCTGAAGATCCTTTGCATTTCATTGCTAAGTTCAACATTAGGAACCGAGGGAACTCCCTCATCAAGATCTAAAACTTCTGAAAATAATGCTAAAACATCAGCATTTAGCGGAACTATTTGCATGAGAGTATCCGCCTTAAAAGAAGCATTTTCTTTAAATGCTGCGGCAACTGATGAAACTGTAGTGTGGTATTGTCGGAAGTTGAGTAGCACGATATTAATTCCTAGGGGAATTAATATCGCAGCTACACATGCTAACCATAAACGGTAGCCTATCGTTTTTGTAAAAGGGATCATCTACATTAAATCAGTAGTTATAAGATAGGATATGAAAGATCATTTTGATCGTCATATGCCCTCTTTCTTCATTTCTTAAGTATATAGAAAATTTTGCTTAAGCAGACATCTACTATTTAATGCACCAAGAGAGTTTATCTATCTGTATAGCTTGTCTAAAAGAGATCAGATGGGTAGTGCAGAAGTGTTGTTAGAATAAAAAGACAATCGCTTTCTAGTTATTTCTAGAAAGCGATCTGTAGGCGATTCTATTCTCCAGAAAATGGATTAGAATCTTTAAATAGTCCTTCAGGACCGAGTTCTTCTTCTATTGCCATAAGCCTGTTGTACTTGGCAATACGCTCAGAACGTGATAGCGATCCTGTTTTAATTTGTCCTGTATTGAAAGCTACAGCAAGATCTGCAATTGTTGTATCTTCGGTTTCTCCAGATCTGTGAGAAAGAATAGTTGTATACCCTTGGCTATGGGCAAGCTGTATAGCTTCTGAAGTTTCTGTTAATGTACCAATTTGATTTGGTTTGATTAACACAGCATTAGCAAGACCTCTACTAATGCCATCAGCTATTAATTCAGGATTGGTAACAAAGAGATCATCTCCAACGATTTGAATGCTTTCGCCAAGTTCTGCTGTTAGCAATTCCCAACCGTCAAAATCTTCTTCAGCGAGGCCATCTTCTATAGAATCGATAGGATAGCGATCACAGAGATCGGCAAGTATGTTCACTTGTTCTTCATAGCTCTTTCCATCATAGGTTTCTGCTTTCGTATCATAGAAGGAAGAAGCTGCGCAATCGAGAGCTAGGGAGATGTCTTCTCCAGGTTGGAAACCTGCTTTTTCGATAGCAAGTACAAGAAGATCTAATGCTTCAGAGTTAGATTTTAGTTGTGGAGCAAAGCCTCCTTCATCACCAACCCCTGTAGCTAAGTTTTTTTCATTGAGGATATTTTTCAAAGAATGAAAAACATCAGCGCCCATCCGTACAGCTTCTTTTAGAGAAGTTGCTCCGATAGGACGAATCATAAACTCTTGGAATTGCAAACCGTTATTTGCGTGCATCCCTCCGTTAATAAGATTCATCATAGGGCAAGGAAGCACATGAGCGAAACATCCTCCTAGATAACGGTAAAAAGAACGTCCTAATGTAGCAGCAGCAGCTTTTGCAGATGCTAAAGAAACTCCTAAAATGGCATTCGCCCCTAGCTTCTCTTTATTTGGTGTGCCATCAGCCTCTACCATGATAGAATCGATAAGGATTTGATCGAATATACTGATTCCTTGTAAGACAGGGAGAAGTACTTCTTTCACATTTTTTACAGCTTGTAAAACACCTTTCCCTTGGAATCGAGAACTATCTTGATCACGAAGTTCTAAAGCTTCTTTTATTCCTGTAGAAGCTCCCGAAGGCACACAAGCTTCTCCGAAAGTGCCTGCGTCTGTAGTTACTTTAACATATAATGTTGGATATCCTCTGGAGTCTAAAATTTCTCTAGCTTGGATATCGGAAATGACAACTTCTAACATGAGTCTTTAATCTCTTTTGTCAAGGGGTTGGATATTAGCTCCCAGGAACTTATTTAACATAATCTGCGTATACTCATTATGTTATTAGATCGGGTTACATAGGGGAGAGCTTAATGGCAATATTAGGGGCTGATTTTACAAAAAGCAAGCAGATTTCATTCGGGATTTTAGCAATGTTTTATGAAAGATAAAGAAGTTGTTCTTTAGCAGCTTTCATTTTATCTCGATATTTTGCAGCTTCATCAAATCGAAATTCATGAGCTGCTTCTTGCATGAGATTTTCAAATTTTTTTATCAGCTTTTCTAATTCTTTTATCGATAGAGGGGTTTTAGCAGGCTCTTGTGATTCTTTTTTCCCTCCCTGAGGGATAGGATTGGCAAAGATCGCTTTAATAATGGGTTTAGGCGTAATGTTATTTGCCTTATTGTAATCTAATTGTATCTGCCGACGGCGTTCCGTTTCTTTTAGGGTTTGTTCTATAGAGCGTGTTTTTTGATCGGCGTAGAAGATAACCTTCCCTTCTACATTTCTTGCCGCTCTTCCACAAAACTGTATTAAAGAAGAGGTACTACGTAAAAAACCCTCTTTATCGGCATCAAGAATAGCGACTAAAGAGACTTCAGGAAGATCTAATCCTTCGCGGAGTAAGTTTACGCCTATAAGTACATCAATATTTCCCAAACGTAAATCTGCAAGAATACGAGTACGCTCTGCAGTTTCTATTCCAGAATGTAGATATGCTGCAGCAATATCTAATTCTGAAAGGAAAGCAGCGATATCTTCAGCGAGCTTTTTAGTAATAGAAATGACTAAAATCTTTTCCTGAGATTTAGATAAGCGTTTGCGGATCTCTTCAAGTAGATCATCTACTTGCCCTGTTGCAGGACGAATTTCTGGAATAGGATCAGGAATTCCTGTAGGGCGGATGATTTGTTCTACGATATGTCCTTGACTTTCGTTTAGCTCTGTTTCTCCGGGCGTTGCAGATACATAAATTACATTATGGAAATACTTCTGAGCTTCTTCATAGGTCAAAGGACGGTTGTCATAAGCAGAGGGAAGCCGAAAGCCATATTCTACCAAAGACTGCTTTCTAGATAGATCTCCGCGGTACATAGCTCGTATCTGCGGTAGTGTTTGATGTGATTCATCTATGACTAATAGGAAATCTTCGGGGAAATAATCTAAAAGGCAAGCAGGAGGTGCTCCAGGAGGCATTTTTGTAAAGTGACGAGAATAGTTTTCTATTCCTTTACAAAATCCTGTTTCTTTTATCATTTCGATATCGTGCGTGGTTCTATGAAATAATCTATCTTGTTCTACAGGGCGATCGTGGAAGAATAGCATACGCTCTTCTAATTCTTCCCGTATAGAGCAGATAGCTTGTTCACGCACAGCTTCAGGAGTGACGTAATGCGACCCTGGATAGATAATCGTTGAGGCTACCGACGCTGTAGGGATCATAGTCAGGGGGTCGCTATATTCTATGGAGGATAGCGTATCATTGAAAAATTCTAAGCGGATAGCTTGATCACTTTCATAAGCAGGGAAAATATCAATAACGCTCCCGCGTTCACGAAATGTTGAACGTTGTGCTACAGGAGAAGCTTGATAGTTCATTTTCACAAGCTGAGCAGCAAGTAACGTGCGTGGGTATTCTTTTCCTACCTTTAGCTCTAAAGCCATAGAAGCATAGTTTTCGGGAGAACCAATACCATAAATACAAGACACAGAAGAGACGATTAAGGTATCTCTACGCTCTAAAATAGATCGTGTTGCAGATAAACGGAGTTTATCGATTTCACTATTGATTAAGAGGCTTTTTTCTATGTAGGTATCATTACGCGCAATGTAGGCTTCAGGTTGATAGTAATCGTAATAGGAGATGAAATACTCGACAGCATTGTTGGGAAAGAATTCTTTGAATTCTTGGTATAATTGTGCTGCTAATGTTTTATTATGTGCCAATACGAGCGTAGGACGATTAACATTAGCAACAACATTGGCAATGGTGAAAGTTTTCCCAGAGCCCGTAGTCCCTAAAAGTACTTGAGATTGTACATCATTACGTATGCCTTGAGTAAGTTTAGCAATCGCCTCTGGCTGATCGCCACAAGGGGCAAAAGCTGCTCGTAATTCAAAAGTCATAGCATGAATAGGTTATAGCGATAGACGCGAACGCCATTTACGACTTAACTCTAGGGTATTATGGACTTCTTCCATAGTTTCTTTTGCTAAAGCACACATGTTTTCGGTGCCTTTCTGCAAGGCTTCTTGAAGAATTTTAGGATGTGCTAGTAGCTCAGCACGTTTCTCTCTAAAAGGTTGTAAGAAGCGGATTAACTCCTCAGCAAGACGAGTTTTTATTTCAACATCTTTTATACATCCTTGACGGTAACGTGTTTTAAACTCTTCAACCTCTTCTTTATTAGGGTTGAAAATATCGTGATAGATAAATAGAGGATTTCCCTCAACACGGCCCGGAGTTGATGCATGAATTCGATTTGGATCCGTATACATCCTTCTGACCTTATCTTCGATAGTAGCGTCATCATCAGAAAGGTAAATAGCATTGTTTGCCGATTTACTCATTTTCCCTTGACCATCAATACCTACTAGAGAGGTAAGTTCTCCTTGTAGGGTTTCAGGTTCGGGGAAAATCTCTCCGTATAAACGGTTGAAATTGCGCGCAATATCACGTGTTAACTCTATGTGTGCTTCATTATCTTTCCCTACGGGAACAAGCTGAGCTTTTGCAAGAAGAATATCAGCACTTTGTAATACAGGATAACCCATCAATCCCAAAGATAACCCACCTTCTTCAATGGAAGCGTTTTTCGCCATTTCTTTAAGACTAGGAATTCCCATAATGCGGTTTACGGAAATTAGCATGGAAAATAGCAAATGGAGCTCATAAATCTCAGGAATTGCTGATTGTAGGTAAATAGAGGATTTGTTCGGATCTATCCCCACGCTCAACCAGTCTGCAAGAACTTCGTAAATGTGATTATCAACATCTACAACCTGTTCTTTACGCACCCTGGTTGTAAGAGTGTGGAGATCTGCTATGATGAAAAAGCAATCATAAGCGGGGTTATTCTGTAAATCTAAACGATTTTTGATGGATCCGACCCAATGACCTAAATGCAGCTTTCCTGTTGGCCGATCTCCAGTGAGTACGCGTTTTTTTTTATTCATAAATCTTTACTTATTGAACAGACTTTTCAAGTTCTTCAAAATGATTCTTCAAGGATATGATATCTTCTTGAATTTCTTGAAGATTTTTTTCTCCCACAGGGTTCTTTTGCGCTTCCAAAAGTCTTGCTAATAGATGACGAATTAAATGGCAGGTATTTTGCACATCGGTCATTAATAGGAACTCTTGTCCGTCTACTCTAGATAAGCGATTCAAGAATACGCAGCGCTCTTGCTGAGAAAGCATATCTGATGTAATGAAGTTAATAAATTCACCACGCTCATGAATATCTTTAGCAACACGAATAGGCATCATAAATTCAGTGATTAGACTTTGAGCTGCTTGTTTTTGATCGACAGAAAGTTCATGAATGAGTTTTCCGTTGATGAGCATTTCAAAAAAGAAATTCGCTGTTTCTTGTTGGCCTTGAGAGCAATTAAAAACAACATTTTGAAATTCTCGGAATGTAGTGTAGCCAATAGGGGTGGCAAAAATTCTTTTTAAATTTCCTTCAAGAATAAGAAAAATATTATCTTCCAGTTCTAGTGTTTTTGATTTAGCTGCCATATATTAGACCTTTGTATTGGGAAAGAAGTTATTTTTAACTTTTTGAAGCTTTTTTATCAATTTTTCCAGGGAAGAATAATCCTCAGGAGATAATTCCGAGCATTTTTTTAATAATTGTGAACCTTTGGAAAGTATAGCTAGCGCTTGTTTTGCTAAACATGTTTGACGACGATCTGTAGAAATTAAAGGAAATTCTTTTCTAATAATATCTAAAAGCTCGCCTTTACTTTCTCCACGGTAATTACGAATAATGGCTTCTTTTTTTTCTTGAGGTCCTTGTCGAGAAGCTAGTGTGTAGATAGCCTGTCTGGGCATTTTCTCAGCTTCTATTTTCAATGGTTCGGGAAGAGTAGAAAATAATTCGTAATATACGAGAAAGTTGTAAGGAGTTTGTCGGTTCCCGTAGGTGATGAGTAACCAAGCCGAGAAGGCTCCTTCGCGATACGTTTTTAATAAATCACGGACTTTTTTAATACGTTCTCCGTGTAAGAGCACAGCCTGATGATGGATTTGTTTTATTTGTGCAGAGAGAGTACAGAGATTTTTCAAATCTTCTTCGGAAATCTGATCTTCAAAAGTGTAGTTTTCTAGAAGTTGACGGAATTTCTCTTCTTCTTTTGGTGATAATTTTATATCGGAAAATCTGCTTAAGAAAGGTGAGAGCTCTCCTTCCATGCGCTTGCGTGTTAGCGTTTCCATTTTATCTTGAGTATTTTTCCTGAAACGACTCTCTAACAACGTTTTTAAATTTCCCATGGGATTACATGTCTCTCAGTAAAATTAACAATTCTTTGGTCAGATTTAGGTAATCCTCAGAAGCTCGTGCTGAAGGTGCTGTGGCAAATACAGGTTTTCCATGAATCGCGGCTTCAGAAATCGTAATATCTCTACGAATCTTAGTATTTAATAGCCTGCCGGGAAACGTCTTGTGAATCAACTCAGCAAACGCTGCGTTATTTTTCCCACGATAGTTCCAAAAAGAAAGAGTAACACCGAGGATATTTAAGGGATGTCTTGAGGAGATGCCTTGAATAAATGATGAAAGTCTTTCTAGCCCCTTAACGCTATAAAATTCAGGGGTAGCACAAATTAAAGCGTACTGTGCTGCGATTAATGCAGATTCTGTAAGCCAACATAAAGATGGGGGAGTGTCGATAATTACGTAGTCGTAATCGTTTTCTACGGAGGTTAAGATATGTTTTAACCGTTCATGAGAATAACGATCCGCGGCTAAATTTCCAGAAACTTCGACACGTTCTAACCAGGTGTCTGCGGGAATTAGATCTAATCCCGTATCTTCGATAGGACGAATCACCTCGCGAATGTTTTTTTCTCCCTGAAGTACGACAGCAAGGCTGTCGTAACAATCGGGATCAAGACCTAGTCCTGAAGTAAGATTTGCTTGAGCATCAAAATCAATGAGTAGTACTCGTGCGTTATGATATTGTGCTAAAGCGGCTCCTAAATGCAAGGTAGTTGATGTCTTTGCTGTTCCACCTTTAAAGCTATTGACAGCGATGGTTTTCATTCGAGGTGTTCGTCCTTAGATCTGGGTTTTCTACAATAGTGGAGTTAAACTCAAAGAGTTCTTTTCTTCAAGTATAGTATTTATAAATGTCTCTACTGTCATAGCGTTTAAAACTCGGTTATCACGGGTGCGTATCGCTAAGGTATTTTCCTCTATTTCCCGATCTCCCAAGGTGACCATGTAGTTTACCTGCATATTTTGTGCATTACGGATTTTTTTGCTTACAGACTCGTTAGAGTCGTCCACAGTAACAACAAGACCTAATTTCTGCCATGCAGCGGCCAGTTCTTTAGCATGCGGCTGATGGCGGTCCGCTACGGTAATCAGGCGAATATGCTCAGGGCTTAACCACAAGGGGAACTTACCTTTGAAATGTTCTATGAGAATTCCTAAAAATCTTTCAATCGAACCAAACAAAGCGCGGTGCAGCATAATAGGCGTGCTTTTTTCTCCCTGTGCATTTGTATATTCTAATTCGAAGCGTTCAGGTAAGAACATGTCTAACTGTATCGTTCCACATTGCCACGTACGTTGAATAGCATCTTTTACGTGAATATCAATTTTTGGTCCGTAAAAGGCGCCATCACCAGGATTAATGATGAACGGCGTGTTGGAATTTATAAGAGCGCGCTCTAAAGCAGACGTTGCTAATTCCCACAGCTCATCGCTACCGATGGTGTCTTTTTCCGGACGTGTGGATAGCTCCAAGTGATACTCAAGACCAAATGTTGAATAGAGTTCAGAAACTAAATTTAAAATATTTAGAGTTTCTTCTTCCACTTGCTCAGGAGTTAGAAATACGTGCGCATCATCTTGATGGAATGCGCGTACACGCATAAGTCCCGAAAGAGCTCCAGAAACCTCATAGCGATGCACGTGACCTATTTCCGCAATGCGTAGAGGGAATTCCTTATAGCTATGCAGGCGTGTTTTATAATATAACATGCATCCGGGGCAGTTCATCGGCTTAATGGCGTAGTCTTCCTCATCTATCTTTAGAGTGTACATGTTCGCTTTATAGTTGCTCCAATGTCCGGAAGTTTCCCAAAGACTACGATTCATCAGTTGTGGGGTTAAGATTTGCTTATAACCCGCAAGTTGATGTAAGCGTTGCCAATAACCTATCAATGCATCCCAAACAATCATTCCCCTAGGATGGAAGAAAGGCATCCCAGCAGAGCATTCTTGTTGAGAAAATAGGTCAAGTTTTGCTCCTAAAACGCGGTGGTCGCGTTTTTTCGCTTCTTCTAGTTGATGGAGATGTTCTTTTAACTCCTTTGTTGTAGGAAAAGATATCCCATAAATTCTTACTAAAGATTCCCGACTAGGATCCCCTCTCCAATAGGCTGCGGATGTACGTAAAAGTTTAAAAGCTTTTACAGGAGCCGTGGAGGGCAGGTGGGGTCCTCGACAAAGATCCATAAATTCCCCTTGGGAGTAGGCTGTGATGCTTTCTCCTTCTGGAAGTTCCTGAATCAGCTCTGCTTTAAATGCATTATGCATGAATTCTTTTAGAGCTTCTTCCTTGCCATTAAATGTTTTTTTGGACACCTCAAGTTTTTCTTGAACTATTTGCTCCATCATATTTTCAATCGCGAGCAAGTCCTCTTCACTCACGGAAAGATTTGCGAAGTCGTAATAGAATCCCTGGTTTATAACAGGTCCGATTGTTGGAACTGCTTGTGGCCAGAGACGTAATACAGCCTGGGCTAGGATATGGGCAGAAGTATGTAGAAAAATTTCTCTTCCTTCGGAATCTTCAAAGGTGACAAATCTTAAGGTATCGCCTTCGTTTAGGGTTGTAGATAGATCTTTAATTTGATCGTTTATGACAACGCCAGCAAAGTAATGAGAATTTTTTATTTTGCTCGCGAAATCAGCAGCAGTAGCGCCTTTAGGCAGCTCAACAGTTTCGTTGTTGCAAATCACGCGGATCATATTCTCTCCATTAAGAAGTTTTTAAGACTGTTTTTCTATGCCTGTTATTGTAACGTTTTTCTGGATCAAAGCAAGGGAGTTTTATTAAAAAAAACCTAAGATTTACGTGAGGGATAAGAGGTTATGTTAAAAGATATCTATAGGTAAAAATATATTTGAGTTGGAGCCAAAGATTTTTTCTTTTACAATGGGGTGTTTTCTATCCCAGAAATGACTTCTTCATGTCTATTTTTTTAGTATTTTTTACCGCTTTCATTTGGTCTTCATCTTTTGCTTTTAGCAAATTGGCGATGGAGGTTTCAGCACCTTTATTTGTAACAGGAAGCCGTATGCTTGTTGCTGGTTTGGTTTTAGCAGCAATAGTGTTGTGGAAAAAAGGGTCTTTAAAATTACCAAAACAGGTTTATGTTCCTGTTTTGATTTTAGCTTTAGTTGGATTCTACCTGACGAATGTCTGTGAGTTTGTAGGCTTACAAAACTTATCTTCTTCTAAAGCTTGTTTTATCTACGGACTTTCTCCGTTTATTTCCGCTTTATTTTCCTATATCCAGTTACGGGAAACTGTAACGGTGAAAAAAATAGCTGGATTAAGCCTTGGGTTGGTTGGCTACCTGTTTTATCTATTTTTTGGAGGTAGTAACTCTACGGAGACATGGAGCTGGCAATTGGGGGTTCCTGAGCTACTGTTATTGCTTGCGACCTGTTTGTCTGCTTTTGGCTGGACATTATTAAGAAAGATAGAAAAGAACTCCTCTTTATCGGTAATGGCAATAAATGCCTACGCAATGCTTATTTCCGGGGTTTTATCTTTAGGACACTCTATGGTTGTCGAGACGTGGAATCCTATCCCCGTGAGTAATGGGGTCGTGTTCGTTCAGGCAGTTTTTTGCCTTGTACTATTCTCCAATCTGATTAGCTACAATCTGTATGCAAAATTATTGAGAAAGTATTCTTCAACATTCCTTTCCTTTTGCAATCTTGTTATGCCTTTATTCTCGGCATTTTATGGCTGGTTGTTGTTAGGGGAGAGCTTATCAGGATCTTTGCTCATGGCTGTTGTATTTATGGTTGTAGGCTGCCGCCTGATCTACCATGAAGAATTTCGCCAAGGCTACATTGTTTCTTAATGTAAAGCGGCTTTACATAAGAAAGGCCCAACACAGTGTTTGAGCCTTTGCGTTACTTTAAGTGTGTAAAAAGATGTCTTAACTAAAGATTGCTGATGTTGTTTGGGTTTGAGAGTCGGCAATATTTTGTAGAGTCTGCAAAGCAGAGTTGAAACTTTGTTGCGACTGCTCTTGAAGTTGTTGCGCTTGTCCTGCGTACTGACCCTGAATGGAGGAAAGTTGTTTCAACTCTTCAGCGTGAGCTTCAGCCATACCAGCCTGTCTTTGGTGATGAGCAATTTCAGCTCCCATAACACCACCAACGATCCCGTCAATACCTGCTGTGAGAGCGTGAACCATCTGAGACATCTGCATGGATGTAGAAAGGGCTCTACCAGCAAAAGCAGCAGCGCGTCCCCCTTGAGTTTTCACTACGTTCATTCCGCGTGTAAGTTTATCTTTCCAGCCAGGGGTGTTTAATACTTTGCCGAATAATCCCCCGCCTTTTGCAGTCCCTGCAGTGGCTTTTGCAGTTGCAGCAGCGATATCGTCGGTTAATCCTGCTGCAGCTTTTGCAGCACCTTGAGCTGCAGAACCTGCAACACCAGAAGCAGCTGTTGATGCTGTTTTAGCGGCTGTAGTAGCAGCATCTGTGGCCATTTTTGAAGCTTGAGAGGCGGCTGAGCTCGCTGCGGATCCCGCAGCACCCGCTGTTTCTTTTGCAAAAGCTGCAGATTTTATTCCTCCTAAGCTTTTTGCAGCAGAGAGAAGACCCCCGCCGACGGAAACTGCGAAACCAACGATGTTAACGATCCCGGAGATCATACTTTGTTTAGCTTGAGCTTCTGTAGCAGAAGCTTGGTGATTTGCTTGAGTTCTAATCGCATTCCCTATTTCTGGGGCCATAGCTACTTGGTTTTGAATTGCCTGGTTTTGTTGTTGGAACTGTGAGGACCAAGATTTTGCACTAGATTGTGCAAGTAAGGTCATAATGAGTCCCAATAAGGCAAGAGTTCCCATGCCTTTTTTGATTACTACGCCGTTAACTTCCGTATTCTCAGGCATCGGAAGTTGGGGGAGCTCATAGTTATTTTGCTGCAGCCCTTTAGGTCCTTTTACAGCTTGAGCTGTAACAGTACTTGAGGCACTAGCTACTGACGTAGAGGAAGAAGATTTAGCAGATTTATCAGTTTTAGAGCTTTTGGTTGTTTGCGAAGTCGCTTCTTTTTTAGAAGTTCCTTGAGTTTGTGTCTCCTGGATTAGATCCTCAAACCCTGCAGCTGCTTCTTGTGTTTCTTGAGCATTACCTGATTTTTGTTGTCCTTGAGATTTAGAAGCCGCTTGACTGGCATTTTGCGCAAGCTGAGCAGCTAATGAAGGATCAGTATTATTACTTCCACTAACTCCTGATGTCATAGCAAAAATATCCCCTTAATAAATAATTTTTATACTGCTGCTGCTAAGCCCGAGCTGATAGATTGGAAGGCTTTAGCAATCTGAGCACCTAATTTAGTTGCTTGTTGCTGCATTTCATTTGCACTGTCAGTTTGTTTCGCGGCGATTTTACTTGCCTGTTGCCAAAACATGGTAAACATGTTCATCATTTCGGCTTGAGCGGTGAGCATCCCTGTTTTTTTCTGAATATCGGCAAGTTCGGTTTGCATTTCGGATAATTTAAGATCTCCAATACCTTTGACTAAAGAAGGAACGGCAACAACCACTCCCATTCCAGCAGTGACCCATTTATTCCCTAAAGTATTGATTACTTTAGAAAGTTTTGGGAAGCTCTTGGAAAGGGCTTTTTGCCCTGTTTTGAAGATCTTGGACATGTTCTTCATCAATGTCTTAACGGCGGCTTTAACAGCAGCTTTAATAGCTTGTTTGACCCCCTGTTTAATAGCGGATTTAACAGCTTCCATAACGGCAGTTTTGACTGCTTGTACAATGGCAGTTTTGACTGCTTGCATCACAGCTTGAACGGTAACCTGTGTAGCTACAGTTGTGGCTACGGATGTTGCGGCAGTAACTCCTGCAGTAGCCCCTGCAGTTGCAGCGGCAGCGGCGGCAGTAGCTCCAGCAGCGGCAGTACCTATAAGACCTAGACCGCAGGTAAATAATGCAGCAACAACAGAGACCACGGTAATAGTTACAGAAACAGCAATCATCACGGTGTTTACAGTTTCGAGTGTTTTATTCCCGTCTGCTTTTGCTTGAATCTCTTTCATTTTTTGGAATTCTTCACGTTCAGAATCGATTTTCAATCCTTGAGATTCTAAGGATAAGCGGTTCATCGTTGAAGCTTGGGCCTGGGTGCTTTGATAGTCAGAAAGGGCCGAAGCGGTAGCTTCTCCAAGAGCAGCGATAGCTTTTGCTATGGACATGCTAATTTCCATAACTTCCTGTCTAGGCTTGCTTATAGAAGGTTTAGGAAGATCTGGAGTCTCTAATCCTCGAATCGCAGAGTTTGATGATCTGCTAACAGCAGAGGCAACCAACTCTTGAACTTCATGTAGCTGAGTAGAATCTAAGGAAGATAAAGAGGAGAGAGTGGTCTCCAATGTTTTGTTAGTTTCTTCAAGTGAAGCTTGTAAATTTGCTCGGAAAGCAGCGGCGCCGGCTGTTTGGTTAGCGCCGGCGGCAGCTTCTGCAGCTTCAGTCTCTTGACCTGCGGCAATTCCTTGACCCGCCATGATGTTATCTGCGCCTTGAGCTTCAGAAACAGCACTGGTTTTTTCTTTACCTTGAGTTCCAGCAATACCAGCATCACTTTGCATTTCAGCGTTTTTCCCCTGTCGGGTTTGCTGAATTTGCTTAGTTTCATTGCCAGCAAGTTTATCTGGAGTGGGTACAGCTTGCGGTGTAGAAGCTAATACCTGAGCCATGATATTTTTCTGGTTGGCGTTGTCTGGACCTGAGGTAGAAAGAGACATGCTAATTTACCCTATGTTATCTAATTTTTTACTAAGACTAGTGTTTGTCAGAGATATGCTTATTTACTGTTGAAGATAGGTTCTTCAATCCATGAAGGACCGAAGCTAAATCTTTAGCAAATTTTGCATCTTCTTTAGGATTGTTAAACAAGCCTTCTGTAAGAGTCTCAATAGGGAGGGAGTCTAAAGTGCCGTTTAACGCAGCCATCATCTTTGCAAGTTGCTTTTCGTCTTGAATCCCAGAAAATGTTTGAGCTAGAGGCAAATCTTCATAAATAGAAGAAACCAAGTTCTCCAAATTTGAAATTGCTACTTCTTGTTTGTCTGTTTCATTTGTGAATAGGACAGGAGCAACATGTGTATGTTTTGCAGATGTCTTCTTAGTAGCTGTTTTTTTAGTAGTAGTTTTGTTTGTTTTTTTAACTTTTTTATTCATGTTGGAGTTCTCCTAACCCTAAATTAACGTTTCCCACCGGATTTCTTTTTGTCTGCTGTTTTTGATTTGGCAGCAGTGGCTTTTTTCTTTTTTGGAGCTGTTTCTTTAATCATATCTTTGAGAGAGTCTTTCATAATATTGCAGCGTTCTTTCAGAATTTTGTACTCAGGTTTGTTAGCGCAAATATCGATGGTAATATCTAAGAAATCTCGAGATTCCTCCGCTTGGTCTATCTTCATCAAGCTATCTGCTATGTAGTAAGGAGGAATGGGGTTTTGGGGCTCCGCATCAAAAGCAAGGAAGAAGCCGAAGGCTGCTTCATTGTACATTTTGAGCTGATGATAGCATGAGCTTAAGCCTAGGATATACTTGTAGCACTGAGGTTTTGAAGCTGTAAGAATTTGGAAAAGACCTATGGCTTCGTTGTATTTCCCTTGGGAATAGAAGGTGTAAGCAATTGTGTAAATCTCTTCTAACAAAACGTCGGATAGACCTAAGATCTGCTGAAGAGTTAATCCCTCACCAAGACCATGTAAGATGTCTGACAAAGCTTTCTTTGTTTCTTCTTCTGTAGGGACTGGATATTGCTGTTCTAAATCATTAGCCTTAGCTTTTTTTTGTGCAGCAAGCTCAGCGAGTCGGCTACGTGTTTTTTTGTTAAACGAGGCTGATGGCTTTTTAGAATTATTAGAAGTAGGCTTGCTCATTAATATAATTCCTAAAATTAAAATTATTTAATTCATAAATCAATTTTAAAATTAATTCTTTTGAAAAGACAAGTTATTAATTGAATGTAATTTATAGTCTTTATAAATAATTATTTCATAAACTCTTCTTATAGAGGGTCTTGTTAATTATAAAAATTAGGTTTCTTGACATTAGTTTTTTAGTATTTTACTTTTTGCTTTCGCAAGACCCTTGATTAGAATTTACTATGAGTTCAAGAAACCCTATTCAATTACTCGATACGATCACTATCAATCAGATAGCTGCAGGAGAGGTTATTGAAAACTCTATATCTGTAGTTAAAGAGTTGGTAGAGAATGCCTTAGATGCTGGGGCGGATGAAATAGAGGTTGAAACTCTAGGAGGAGGGCAGGGGCTAATTGTTGTAAAAGATAATGGCTGTGGAATGAGCTCAGAAGATGTTGCTCTTGCTCTTAAGCGTCATGCCACGTCAAAAATCGGTGAGTTTTCCGATGTCTTTTCTTTGTCGAGTTTCGGTTTCCGTGGGGAAGCTCTCCCCGCGATAGCTTCTATCTCTAAAATGGAAATTCTTTCTTGTCCTAGAGCGGGAGAAGGCTCTAGGACAATTATCCATGGGGGAGAGATCGTTACATCAGAAGCTAAGCCACGTCAGGTAGGGACGACAATTTCTATAGATTCGCTATTTTACAACGTTCCTGTACGTCGGGGATTTCAAAAGAGTCCTCAGACAGATCGGATGGCTATGAGAAAGCTTTTGGAGAATAGAATTCTATCTGTAGAGAATGTGGGCTGGTCTTGGGTAAGTGAAAGGCAACAGGAATTTCATATTTTCAAGCATCAGGGATTTGCCGAGCGCGTAGCTTTTGTCATGGGAGAGGGCTTTATGCAGGAAGCCTTACGTGTGGATAAGGGGGGCAATCTTGTACGTGTTGTCGGTTTTTTAGGTTCTCCGGGCTTTCACAGGCCTACACGTTTAGGACAGAGAGTTTTTATCAATGATCGTCCCGTGGACTCTACGTTTATATCAAAAAAAATAAGCGAGGCTTATTCCATGCTTTTGCCTCCACAAAGGTATCCTGTTTTTGTTTTAAAACTGTATCTTCCTCCCGAGTGGTGCGATTTCAATGTGCATCCTCAGAAAACAGAAGTGAGGATTCTTAGAGAAGAATTTGTTGGGGAATTCCTTTCAGAGACAATAGGAGAGGTTTTAGCGCGCCCTCAAGAGGTCTCTGTTTTTGAAACAGCTTCTACGTTGCCTGCGCTACGCTTTTTTGATGAACAGCTCCCTGAAAGTGCTTTAGAAGGGCTGCAGGGTTCTAATGTTTTGCCGGTAGTAAAATTGACGCCATCTTCCTCTGGATCTCTTCCTTTCTTGGATAGGGAGCCAGATCCCTTGCCTGTAGATAGGCAAACACAAATTTCTTGGGGAGCTTCTCAAGAAGTGCGTTTTTTAACTTCTCTAGGGAAAATAGTTCTTGCAGAGGACTCGGAAGGTGTTCATGCTATTTTTACAGAATCGGCTAGAAAACATTTGTTTTACCTATCTTTAGTAGAAAACCATCAACATAACTATAAAAGTCAGTCTTTTTTAGTCCCTTTATGTTTGGAGGTGACGCCTCAGGAGCGTATTTTCCTCTCATCTCATATCGAGGAATTTAAGCTGTTAGGAATAGAGATTTCTCAAATGGGTCCTTGTGTATTCTCCATTGAAAGTGCTCCAACATTTATAGGTGAGGAAGAGTTGAAATTGTGGATTCTCTCCTTGGCAGCAGAGAGTGCCAAAGTGGATAAAAGAGCGATGACTCTTTTAATTAAAGAGGCTTTAACACAGACCATCTTTTGTAAAACACTGAGGGCATTCGATATTTCTTGGTTATCTTTGCTTTGGCAACTAGGTAAGCCGGAAAAAGCATTTGACGGCTCACAAATACGCCGATTAGTTTTAGATGAGGATTTTATTAAGGAGTAAATTATGTTCCAAGATCGCGTAGCTAGAGCGCAAGCAGCTCTTGCAGATTATGGTATAGAGGGGTTTATCGTAGAAAGAGGAGAAGATCTTGCGTATTTTCTTGGAGATAAAGTAACCACAGGAACCCTTCTCATAGGCAAAGATGAGGTAGTGTTTTTTGTTTATCGTATGGACAAAGAGCTCTATGCTGATCTTCAGGGGCCCTCTCTTGTATTTTGTGATAGAAACATCGCAGAATTTCTTCTTCCCTATCTTAAAACAACTGCTTATCAAACTTTGGGCTTTGATAGCCTCCATACTTCATATCAAAGATACCAAGAAAGAGAAAATGCTTCATGCTCTTGGGTGCCTATAACGTTATTCACGGAAAAATTACGCAGTATAAAGTCTGCAGATGAAATAGAAAAAATGCGTCAAGCAGCCACTTTGGGCTCTGAAGGGTATGACTATGTTCTCTCCGTATTGCAAGAGGGGATAACAGAACAAGAGGTTGTGCGGCTCCTTCGTGTATTTTGGGCTAAAGCTGGTGCTGAAGGGCCTTCATTTTCTCCGATCGTGGCTTTCGGCCATCACGCTGCCTTCCCTCATGCTGTTCCCACGGATAGGGAGTTGCGCAAGGGGGATATTGTGCTTATTGACATAGGCGTTCTGTATCAAGGATACTGCTCGGATATGTCGCGTACAGTAGCTTGGGGACGCCCAGATACACGTCTTATTGAAAGTTATCCTGCAGTCGTAAAAGCTCAACAAGCCGGGATGAAATTATGCCGTGCCGGAGCTCTATGTCTAGACATTCATAACGAAGCTGCCCGCGTATTAAGAGAATACGGGCTCGAGGAATATTTTTGCCACGGCGTAGGTCACGGCGTAGGAAGGAATATTCACGAATACCCCCAGCTTTCTCCAAAATCGGACACAGCTACCCTAGAAACCGGAATGACAGTTACTGTGGAGCCCGGAGTCTATTTCCCAGGGATCGGAGGCATACGTATCGAAGATACAGTCCTGATAGATGGTAATAAAAATTTTAGTTTAACCAGCCGTCCTGTGTCTACGGAGTTAGTTTTCTTATAAAAGTATTTACTCCTTGTTTTAATTATTTTTTAATGTTAACGCTAATACTTTTGTTTGTATAAATTGATTTTTTTTCTGTAATCGGTTATCTTATAACTTTATTTTTAGCTTATTTCTACTATGCACCACCTTTTTTCGATAGGACACTGCCTGATAAGTATTGCTGCTTTGCTTTGGATGGTGTGTGTGGCTCCGAATCACCTGGAAAGCCTGTACAGTGTTTCTTTGAAATTTGATGGGTTGAAGGGGAAGCAAAAGACATTACCTATGGCTCAGGATGTTTCTTCAGGGATTTGGGCTTTAGAGTCGCCGGAGCTTAGGGAAAGATTACCAGATCTTAGGCAGGAGCTTGTGTTTTTAGGGAGCAATAAGCGTCCTGACGCTTGTGGAGGCAAGTTTTTTTTAGAGTTTGCTACCTCCAAGGATTCCTATGTGGCTAGTGTGAATGAAAAAGTCTATGTCAAGGTACTTTCTTCTCCTGAGGGAGGGGTATTCACCTTTAGTCCTAAGGGGGAACCCACAGATTTATGGTTAGAGTGCCGTCCTTTGAGCATGGATAACCGTATAGAAGTCAAAGTCCGTTTAAAGGGAGTCAATGGGGAGCTAGTTACCTCTCCTAGAGAGCGCGAGACCTTATTTTTAACGTCTCCTGCTAAGGGATTAGAGTCTTGGGAAATCGGTGGTATTCGTGTAGATGCGAGTTTCCCTGTGAAGCAAAAGATTCGTCGTATAGGGAGTGACAAGTTTCTTCTAATGCACGGGGGAGCGGATTATGCTGATAAAGCTGTTAAAGAGCGTGTAGATTTTGTTTCTTTATCTGATGAGAACTATAGCCGTTACCTTGCTGTTGGGGATGTTTTGCTTTGGGATGGCGATCGTTGGCAGACTTGTGGGGAATTTAGAGGAGAGAGTTCTCAGGCGCCTCTATTAGAGGTTAAGAAAATAGATGAGAAAGTCATGGTGATCGAGCTGTGGAATGTTGGGGGAACATCCCATCAGTCCATGAGTTTAGTAAAAGGCATGAGTTCCCCAATAGAGATTGCAGAGATCGTTAAGGAATTTGAATTTGTGGGGATGCGTTCTTGGTCCCGTCCTATTATACAAGCTGGGGGACAAAGGATGATTCTTTCTCCCGACGATTGGGTAGTATATACGGGAAAAACTTGGGAGAAGATCTCTCGCAAAGAGCAGCTGGAAGACTATCTTTCAGGAAAGACTCAAGGGCCGTTACTGGTTTTTGATAAATTAGAAAAAGACTCTAGAGAGTTTGTTGTGCGTGCTCACGTATTTAACGCGCAAAGAACACTAGTAGAGACTGTGACATTACCGCTAAAACAAGGTTTTGATTCTGGAGCCGCCTCTACGAAAGAAGAAGCACGTCCCGGAAGGCAGCCTCTTATAGGTGGTGAAGGAACCAATCGTGGGGGATCATAAATGCGTTTTTTGCGTAGTCCTTTAGTTTATCTTTTCGGATTGTCAGGTTTGGCGTGTTGCGTGCCAAGCTTAGCTTTGACTATTTCGGAAAAAGCTGCGTCCTTAGAAAAAACCGGAGATTTTATAGACAGTTCCCCTGGGCTCGCTTCATTCAATGCGGATATGAAGGAGTACAATCTTCAGTTAAAAAATCTTTACGATGAGGCTGCAGCTTTACGAGAGTCCGGATGTGAAGACGAAGCGCGCTGGAAAGAGCTTCTGCATAAGCTGGCAGAGGTTAAAAAGCAAATTAAGCATATAGAGAATCTCTGGTCAGCAGAGATTCGCGAAAGGGGAGATAATCCTGATGATTATGCCTTATGGCATCATCCTGAAACGACAATTTACAATTTAGTTTCTGATTATGGTGAAGATAACGTCATTTACTTGGTCCCTCAGGATATCGGATCGATTAAAGTTTCCGCATTATCAAAATTTACTGTTCCTAAAGAGGGTTTTGAAGAGTGTCTTACGCAGTTGCTAACACGTCTTGGTATAGGTGTGCGTCAGATAAGCCCATGGATAAAAGAGCTCTATACAACGCATAAAGAGGGTTGTGGAGTTGCTGGAGTCTTTTCTTCTAGGAAGGATTTAGATTTACTCCCTGCAACTGCTTATATTGGCTATGTATTAAACTCGAAGAATATCGATATACGAGCTGATCAGCATATCTTAAGAAAGTTTGCTAACCTTGATACAACGCATATTGATCTTTTCGGAGGGAAGTTGTGGGTATTCGGTTCTGTTGGTGAGATAGGTGAACTCCTTAAAATTTATGATTTCGTCCAAGAAGATAGTGTTCGTCAGGAATATCGCGTTGTTCCTTTAACGAAGATAGAAGCTTCGGAGATGATTTCTATTCTTAAAGCCGCTTTTCGAGAAGATATCACTAAAGAGGACAATGATGAGAATCTTGGTCTTAAAGTTGTTCCTCTACAATATCAAGGGCGCTCTTTATTTTTAAGTGGTACAGCGACTTTAGTTCATCAAGCGATGGATTTAATTAAAGATCTTGAAGAGGGGATTGAGAACCCTACAGACAAAACTGTCTTTTGGTATAGCGTGAAGCACTCCGACCCTCAAGAGCTTGCAGTATTGCTATCTCAGGTACACGATGTCTTTGCAGGGAAGGAAGGGGGATCTCTTGCTTCTCAGGAATCTATGCTAAAGGAAGCGACTTCTACGATACATATCGATACATCTTCCGCAGGAACTGCAAAAGAGGGTTCTGTAAAGTATGGAAATTTCATTGCAGATTCTAAGACGGGCACCTTGATCATGGTCGTGGAGAAAGAGGCTTTACCCAGAATCAAGATGTTATTGAAAAAGCTCGATGTGCCTAAAAAGATGGTGCGTATAGAAGTTTTGCTTTTTGAGAGAAAGCTTTCTAACCAGCGTAAAGCAGGGTTAAATCTGTTAAGACTTGGCGAAGAGGTTTGTAAAAAATCATCAATGGGGATTTCTTGGGCAAGCTCAGGGATTTTAGAGTTTTTATTTAAAGGCAGTACGGGGGCGTCTTTAGTCCCGGGTTATGATCTTGCCTATCAATTTTTAATGGCTCAGGAAGATGTACGTATAAATGCGAGTCCTTCTGTTGTGACTATGAACCAAACTCCCGCAAGAATTGCCATTGTAGAAGAGATGTCGATAGCAGTCTCGGCAGATAAGGAGAAAGCTCAATATAACCGTGCTCAATACGGAATTATGATTAAGATGCTTCCTGTTATTAACGTGGGTGAGGAAGATGGGAAAAGCTACATTACCCTAGAGACGGATATTACCTTTGATACTACAGGAAAAAATGCTAACGAGCGTCCTGATGTTACTCGACGTAATATCACCAATAAAGTGCGTATTCCTGATGGTGAGACGGTAATCATTGGGGGGTTACGTTGTAAACACGTCTCGGATTCTCAAGATGGCATTCCTTTTCTTGGGGAGATTCCCGGAGTAGGGAAGCTTTTTGGGATGAACTCGACCTCGGATAGTCAAACAGAAATGTTCGTCTTTATCACTCCGAAAATCCTCGATAATCCTGCTGAGAAAAAAGAGCGCCACGAAGAAGCTGTTCTTTCTTCGCGTCCTGGAGAGAATATTGAATTTCGTAAAGCCCTGTTTGCTGGAGAAGAAGCCGCAAAGGCAGCGCATAAAAAATTAGAACTGATTTCTGCCATAGAACTACCCGCGTCTCAAGTAGAGGGGCTAGAGTACGATGGGCGATAAGGTTGTGCTATCTCAGGAGCTATTGAATGCTCTTCCCTATTCTTTTTTAAAGAAGCACTGCCTTCTGCCGTTAAAAGAGCAGGAAGACAGTGTGACGATAGCTTATGCAAAGACCTCCTCACTCATGGCAAAAGACGAAGTGCAGCTGCTTATAAAAAAGCCTGTGCTTTTTGTTCTTAAAGACGAAACAGAGATTATACAGAGTTTACAAAAGATTTACTCGAATTTAGAGGGGAGGGCCTCCGACATGCTGTTAAGCATGAAAGAAGGCGATACCTCGCCAATAAATGAAGAGGAAGATCTTTTAGAAAGTACTGACCTTGTTCCCGTTGTACGCTTTTTAAATCTGATTTTGAAAGAAGCAATTGAAGAACGTACCTCAGATATTCATTTTGAACCTTTAGAAGACTCTCTACGCATACGCTACCGTATAGACGGCGTTTTGCATGATCGTCATTCTCCACCAGCCCATCTGCATTCAGCATTAATCACTCGGATTAAAGTATTGGCAAAAATGGATATAGCGGAACACCGCTTGCCTCAAGATGGGAGAATAAAAATCCAAATAGGTGGTCAGGAAATCGATATGCGTGTGAGTACCGTTCCTGTAATCTATGGTGAACGTGTTGTTCTTAGGATTTTAGATAAGCGTAATGTGATTTTAGATATCTCGGGATTGCACATGCCTAAAGATATCGAAAGTTCTTTTAAAGAAGTGATTGCTGTTCCTGAAGGGATACTTTTAGTTACAGGCCCTACGGGGAGTGGGAAAACAACAACGCTCTATAGTGTGATCCAACATCTTTCAGGACCTTTTACCAATATCATGACAATAGAAGATCCCCCTGAATATAAGTTATCAGGAATAGCGCAAATTGCTGTGAAACCAAAGATAGGTCTATCGTTTGCTTGTGGTTTAAGACATTTATTGCGTCAGGATCCCGATGTTTTAATGGTTGGAGAGATTCGTGATCAAGAAACGGCGGAAATTGCTATACAAGCCGCGCTAACAGGGCACCTTGTTGTCAGCACATTGCACACTAATGATGCGATTTCTGCAATTCCCCGTCTTTTAGATATGGGAGTAGAGCCTTATTTATTATCAGCAACAATCGTTGGTGTTGTTGCTCAGAGATTAGTGAGAAAAATCTGCCCTCATTGCAAGCAGCAATGCGCAGCAGATGTCCAAGAACGGGCATTTCTACAGTCTATAGGACAAGATCCGGATATCCCCTTATATCGCGGAGAGGGGTGTTCTCACTGTTTCCGATCAGGATATAAAGGACGTCAGGGAATTTATGAATTTCTACATCCCGATACAGCGTTGCGTTCTGAAATCGCTATGCATAAACCTTATCATGTATTGCGAGAGCATGCTGAGAAGAAGGGATTTCATCCATTACTAAGACATGGAGTTGCTTTAGCGTTGTCGGGAGAGACAACGCTGTCAGAAGTATTCCGTGTTACGAAACGGAATGACTAGGGGAGGATGAGGATATGCCACGATATCGCTATACCTACCTCAATGCAAAAGAACGACGTAAACAAGATTGGCTGGAAGCACTACATATTCAAGAAGCAAGAGAAAAGCTCGCGCAACAAGGAGTGCAGTTGCTCTCTATTCGGGAAGTGCCCCCACGTCGCGTGCGAGTAAAAAATAGTGAACTGATCATCTTCTCAAAACAGATGCTTCTTCTTCTTCGTTCCGGATTGCCTCTATATGAAAGTCTGTCCTCTCTTAGATATCAATATCAGGGACAGAGAATCTCGGGATTGCTCACAGCATTCATGGAAAATTTACGTTCGGGAGGGTCATTGTCACAGGCAATGGCAGCCTATCCCGATGTTTTTGATACTTTTTACCGTAGTGCTGTTCTTGCTGGAGAAAGTGTGGGGAATCTAGAAGGGTGTTTGCAAAACATTATCGTTGTTTTAGAAGAACGCGAGCAAATGTCTAAAAAGCTGATGGCTGCCCTGAGCTACCCAATAGTGCTACTCGTATTTTCAGTAGCTGTAATTCTCTTTTTCTTGATGGGGGTAATTCCCTCTTTGAAAGAGACATTCGAGAATATGGAACCTAACACACTGACTTCTATAGTGTTTAGCCTTAGCGATTTTGTGTGTAACTACAAATATTTCCTTCTTGGAACTCTGGGATTAGGAATCGCAGGATTGGCGGCTACACGACGTAAACCCTTTTGGAAGAAATGGTTTGAGAAAACCCTATTTTCACTTCCTGGAGTGAAGAAGTTCTTCATCAAATTAGGGTTTAGCAGATTTTGTTCCGTAGTTTCTGCGATTCTCCGCGGTGGAGGGACGCTAATAGAAGGATTAGAACTAGGTTGCGGAGCAGTTCCCTATGCCATGTTGCGTGAGGATATGAAACAGATGATACACGCTGTTATCGAGGGAAGCTCATTAAGTAAAGAATTAGCAAAACGGCCCTGGGTGCCGAAATTAGCCTTAGGCATGGTCTCATTAGGAGAGGAATCTGGGGATCTTGCTGATGTATTAGGACATGTCGCGCATATTTATAATGAAGATACCCAAAAAACACTAACCTGGATAACCTCGTGGTGCCAACCGATTATCCTTGTGTTTCTTGGAGGGATTATAGGGATTATTATGTTGGCGATACTTATCCCGCTAACAAGCAATATTCAAATTTTATAGAACAAACAGGGCAAAAGTTATGAAAAAACAAAAACGCAAACAGTCCATCACATTAATCGAGATGATGGTTGTTATCACATTGATCGGTATTGTTGGAGGAGCTTTAGCTTTTAATATGCGCGGTAGCATTCAGAAAGGGAAAGTTTTCCAATCAGAGCAAAATTGTGCCAAAGTTTACGACATCTTAATGATGGAGTACGCAACTGGAGGAAACTCTCTAAGAGAGATCGTAGATCAGAAAGAATCTATTCTTGAAGGTGCTGCGTGGTGCAAAGACGGGAAGAAATTGCTGAAAGATGCTTGGGGAGAAGACATTATAGTAAAGCTCAATGATAAGGGCGATGATTTGATAGTCTTTTCAGAGAAGGCATCAGGGACAAATAGCAAGCGTGGATAGAGATAGCTATGACGCTTCGTAAAAAAAGAGTTAAGCGGAGTTTTCTGCTTATAGAGGTATTGCTATCACTGTCATTAGTTTGTCTCGTGCTCATGCCCTGCATTCATTTTTACTCTGGCGTTCGTAGATCTATTGAAGACGATATTGTTAATTTGCAGTTGCCCGCTGTAATTGATAATTGTTTTTTTGCTGTTGAAGATAACATGCGAGAGCAAATGCTTAAGGGAAATTTTCCCACGTCGGGATCTGGAGAGCTCTCCTGTGTTGTTTATACGAGTCAGGGAAAAGGGATACGTATCCCTTATGTATATTCTGTAGATATTCGTAAGGGAATGCGTATAGAGGCTAACATTGTCAAAGCATGTTTCGCAGATGTTGTCATCGAGATTTTCCCTAATCAAAAATATACAACGTCCGTGCAAAGAAGCGTATGCGTAGTAACATAATATCCGCAAAAAAAAGGAAACGGTCCTTCTTCTTGATGGAAGTTCTGGTGTCCATAACCCTACTTGCCCTGCTCTTTAGCGTTTTAGGGTTTTGGCAAAGGCAGATGTTTTGCTCTAGTAGACGTAATGAACGTGTCTATAAAACCTTCTTACAGGAAAACTACGCCTATAAAAAATTGCGAACGGTATTTTGTGCGACATCACGTATTGAAGATATTCCCGGAGCACTATGTTCGGTAGTTTTTGATCGTGGAGTATATCGAGATCCTGAGCTTGCCGGAGAAGTCGCCGGCTCTCTATACTATCATCAAAGTCAAGGTAGACTAGAACTACAAATACGCAGTTTGCGCAATCATACTAAGATAGAAACCGCATTACTTTTAGATAACGTCTCGAAAGTCGATATTGTTCCTCAAAGGAACACGGGAGATCAAGAGCTCCCTGAGAGAATATTGATGGTGATTCATCGGAGCTTCCCTAAAGGGAATGATCGTGTGTTGACATACCAATTTGCGTTGGGGAAATAGCTATGCAGTCTTATATTTTCACTTTACTATGCCTGGCGTCCCTGGTTTCTATGGTATCTTTTGATGCTGTAAATGCGAGAAAACGTTGTGTTTGCTCACGGATTATTGAAAATAGTGAGACTCTTTTTACTGCTCAACGTTCTGCATGTGCTGAAGTGGAATATCAGGAAAAGTCTAAAAAGATCTCTGCCATAGAGAAGATTTCTAAAGATGAGGAGATTTCTTCTGCGAAAAAGACAGCAAAGGTAGCGACTAGGAAAAAACGTAAATACCGCCTTTTAAAAGTGCCGTTTTCACGACCACCAAATAACTCTAGGTTTAACCTTTATGCTCTCATGCAAGAATCTCCGGAAGAGTATGCTGATCCAGCATCTTGGCATGCGATATTTGTCCGTTTGTTAAGACGTGTTTACGTAGATACGGGATCCGTACCCCCAGGATCCGAATATGCCATTACCGAAGCTTTGCTAAGTAAAAGAGCAGAAATCCTAGAGGGGGGGAAAATGTTCGGCCCTGATGTTATTGAGACTCTGACTCTTCCCTCTCAAGAAGCGGATATTCTCTACACAATGCTCCGTGGTTCTAAAACAACGCAATCTCTTCTAAACTTCCTTCATTATGAGGAAAAGGCACAAGGATTGATCAAGTTAAACCTGATATTTGCCGACCCATTACTTTTAGAAGCTGTTGTAGATCATTCCGTTGCCTGCCAAGAGTTAGAAGCTCTTCGTGGGGGAATTTGGGAAAGTGTGAAACGTCAAGAACAGTCTATTCAAGAGCATGGGGAGGCCGCAGCTTTAGAATTATTTAAAACACGTACGGATTTTCGTATGGAATTGAGAGATAAAACCCAGGTTCTTCTCTCTCAGTACGATCTACTCGCCCTACTAAATAAAAAGGTCTTTGACTTCACATTAGGAAGCGCCGGAGACTACATTTATCTCACGGATCCAGAAACAGGAGCTGTTTCTCGATGTCGTTGTTCTTCAAAGAGTAATAAATTATAATTAAAAATTTCTTATTTATTTTAAAATAATTTTTTTGATACTTATGTATATAAGTATTTTTTAAATAAAAAAAGATTTTTTAAAGGTAAGGCCATGGCAGATGAGACACCAAAAGAAAACTCTTCTTCAAAAGAGTCGTCCTCTCAGTTTGAGTCTTTGAAGCGTAAGGTGAAGGGTTTGCACGCCAATCCTAAAGTAGGAAGAATCAAGAAGTTCCTTTCTCATCACGCTCGCGAAGCTATTAGTGGAGCGTTAGTACTATTCGGTATTATTACTGATTTTGTATCGTGGGTTGGAGGCCTATTTGTCGCCTGTGGTGTGGTATTAAGTTTTTATCCTGAGATCCGCGCTGTTTTGAAAAATCTTCAAAGCTACTATGCGAAGAATGGTCCTGCGAAGAATGCTATCCTTTGCAGCTTACTGTTATTTTTCCTCTTAAATATCTTTCCCTTCACATTATCCTTTTTAGTCTTATGTTTGATTCTTGTTTTACTTGGAGATAACAAAGACGATAAGAGTAGCAACTCTCAAAGACCTCTTTAAATCTAGAGCCACGTTAGCGAAAGAAGCTGCTTAATTTAAGCAGCTTTTCGCTGCATTTCTATATTTTTCTACAGTCAGTGTTGTTTTAGAGACTTCTTGTTATAGAACTTTAGGGTTCGATCCTAAAAGGATGATGGGGGCCTCTTTAAACCATGCTAATGTGAAGTAGTCGATTTGTTTGACTATGAACCACCAGGAAAGAGTTAGGAACAATAGACCCATGAAGGCTTTCAAAGCAGAAAGCAGGTAGATAACCTGCACCTGTGGTGCCATCCTATTGATAATTCCTAAGAATAGGTCGGACATGAGCATCGCTACCGCAGCGGGAGCGCTAAGCTGAATAGTCATAATAAGACAAAGCTGACACATTTTGATTAGTGTTATCCAAATGGGTGCGTCTAAGGACATCATCTCCATAGGGAGAAACTTATGAATAGGAATGATCTCTAGAGATTGCAATAAGATCGTTAAAACGATCCTATGTCCTCCAGAAAGCCAGAAAACTATAGTAACAAAGTAGTGATAGAAGATCCCATGAGGGGATGTTTGTTCAATAGAAATTAGTGATGTAGCTCCTTCTAACCCCTGAATACCTTGTTGGTTGGTAATAAAGGATCCTGCAGATTGCGCAGCATAGAAGGGAAAAGAAAGAATAAAACCTATTAACGTGCCTATGCAAAGCTCTTTAACAATGAGGATGTAGAACATATCATCATCTAGATAATTTGCGATATGGGTGTTCATCAGCACCTTAGGGAAAATAATCGCCACCCAAGACAGGGCAATGCCTATTTTAATAGGCGCGGGAAATAGCTTTCCCCCAAGGAAAGGAACAATAGCAAATACAGGAAGTAATCGAGCTAAAAGAAGCAAAAAAACACTCCATACATAGGCTGGAGGCTTTTGCAATATGTAATCAAGATATGAAGAACCAAAAACAGAAACAAGCTCTGGTAAAGAGATTGCCATAGCTGTTTATTTCCATTTATAAAAGTTTTGGAAG
Organism: Chlamydia caviae GPIC; assembly: GCF_000007605.1. Classification (NCBI taxonomy): domain Bacteria; kingdom Pseudomonadati; phylum Chlamydiota; class Chlamydiia; order Chlamydiales; family Chlamydiaceae; genus Chlamydia; species Chlamydia caviae. The sequence continues at coordinate 1,091,144 of NC_003361.3, read as the reverse complement.
ATTTGAGAGGCAAAACGGAAAATCATACTGCTTAACCATCCTCCAGAAATCATTAAGGTCCCAAAAATCACAACAAGCTTAATAGCAAAGGCAAACGTTTGCTCCTGGATTTGCGTTGCGGCTTGGAAAATGGCAACCATGATACCCACAATAGAAGCAAGGATAATAGGAGGCGCAGAGATAATCAAAATCAGTAACAATGACTGATATGAATACTCAAAGAGCATAGATTTAAAGCTTGCAGCAAGTGTTATCACGGCATATCCCTATTTAAAGCTAATCATGAGACCTTGAAGTAATAACGTCCAACCATCCACCATCACAACAAGAAGTAATTTTAAGGGTAGCGAAATAGATAATGGAGAAAGCATCATCATTTGCATAGCTACTAAAACGTTTGCTGTGACTAGGTCGATCACAAAAAACGGTAGATAAATTAGAACGCCAATTTCAAAAGCATTTTTAATCTGCCCCATAATAAAAGCAGGAATAATAATCACGAAATCCGAAGCTGTCATATGCTCACGGATCTCTTGGGGAAATGTTTTTTGAGAAATCTTATAGAAACTTTGGATCTGAGCTTTTGGCGTATTGCGTATTAAGAAGGATCGCAAAGGTTCTTTAGATTTATTCAATGCTACGAAAACAGTTTCCGCTCCTTCTGCGGAGAATAAATCTCTAGGAATGGCATTTCCTTGTATCTCTTTCCTCGCGTCGTTGTACATAGCAACTCCCGTAGGGAACATCACATAAATAGAAAGAATCAATGCTATGCCGTTAAGGACCTGGCTGGGAGGTGTCTGCTGAACTCCCAGAGCGTTCCTTAACAGAACGAGAGTAATGATAATTTTTAAGTACGATGTTAGCAACATCACCAGGAAAGGCGATAACGCTAGGAAAATTAAGATAATTGCTTGTGTTGTTAGATCCGGATACGTATCTGAAAAACTTCCTGCGGAAAGATGCTCTTGAGGAAGCACATCATTAGCAGTTACCCTCTCTCGGAAAGCCGGTTGAGGATAGGTTTTCTTGACCTCAGGTGGTTGAGCAATTGCCGACAGTTCTGTAGATTGAGGGGGGTTACAGCGAGAAGAACAGGATGAATCGTAAGCATCTGCAAAACATGACGGTGCGCTCAAGATAAACATACAAAGGAAAGTACGAAAAATGGAACGCATGATGTCAAATACCTTTATTCTTGCTTGCCCTGAGCTTCATCTGCAGGTGCTTGTTGCTTAGGTTGAGCTTCATCTACAGGATTCTGTTGTTTTAGTATAGTAGAGAACGCTTTTTCTAAAGCAGCTAATTGTACATCCAATTGAGCATTTACAATACCAGCTTCTGTCTCTATAACACAACCCCCTTGGGTAATATCAGTTTTGGGGGCAATAATTAAAGTGTCAGCATACTCGACAATTTTTTTCAATTCGGGACGGTTTTGCTCAACAATGGGAAGATCTTTAGGATTTACGTGAATGATAATTTTTTTATGTTGCGTAAGCTCTTTTAGTGCTTTGGCAATGATAGAGACTATCGCTTCAGGATGGATTTCTAATTCTTTACCGAGAATTTTTTTCACACTAGCAATCGCTAAAGGAACAAGAGCTTCCTTAACCTTATTACGAAGATCATGGGTTTCTTTTTCTAAATAAGCAAGCTGGGAACTCCATTGTTCACTGCCTTCTTTGAATCCTTGATCTTTAGCTTCTTTACGAAGTACTTCGCATTCTTGTTTTGTTTCGTTAGTGTAAGATTCACTATCTTCTTTTATTTTGTCTAAGAGTTCTTTAGCGTCAAGCAGAGCTGAAAAAGCCTCAGGAGAAAGGATTTTTTTATTCGGTGCGACTTCATCATGTTTAAAAATCAAACTAAAAAACTTCATTCATTTGACAGCGTGGAAAATCCCGAGATTTTTACATTTAGGGAGGAAACGCTGCTCCTTCTTTTTGTTGTTTTAATTCCTTATTATTAACACTTGACTCATACGCAAGGAGAAAGAGAAAGACTCTTTATTCTATGTTTATTTCATGCTCTGAGTTGTGGAGATCTTATTGTACTAAGATCTTTATGCATAATTCTAATTGGCTCTTAAAATAATCACAGTGAGGATGCTCATAAGATTTTCGTAGAGCTTGTTCAAAAATATAACCCCGACCGATATCCAACCTACGTAGAAAATACCAGAGGAAAGAGGCATCTTCTTTTGCCAATGCTACAGCAAGAAACTGCAATCCCTGTTTGTGAATAAAATTGCGGAAATCATTATCCTTCTCCCAAGAAACTAGAAATTCCGTTGTTTCAAGATGTTTCATAGGATGTGATTGGCAATAAGAGAGAAACAGTTGTTCTGTAGGAGAGAGGATCTTATGGACACGATCGATAATCACCTTATCAACAATGTTTTTCAGTTCTTTTGCTACGGAAAATAGTCCTAAGCAATTAATCAGGGTCATTTTCGTCGTTCCTGAATAATACAACATAGCATTGAACGGCGAAGGAGGAAGAAATATCTCTTCGGTAATTCCTGGAGGACGGATTTTTTTGCTCAACATATCTAATAGATAGAAAGCTCCGAAATTAGAGCAACGTTGTTTCGCAATGGAAATATTCGGAAGCAGAGGAGCTAATTCTTGAGTTAAAGAGTCTGGTAGCCAAGAGAGTAGTTGGCTTTGTATTACCTCAGGGAATTCTTTAATAGCTACGCTAATCCATGAAGGATGAATTGTCGCTAACCAGCACATAGTAAAAGATAAAGAATTTAGAGGAATATCCTCATGGTGCGTAGGCGCGACTAGGAGATTTTCCGGCAAAAAATTTGCAAGATCATCCTCTTTGGAATACTTCATTAAGATGTTTAAAGTTCCGAAAGTATTGGCGGTCACTAGACCTCCTCATTTTCTTCGTTTCCTTCTGCTTCCTCTGGTGCATTGTCTTTAGGACCTTCTGCTTCCTCTTGATGAGGTTGCGCAGCTCCTTCTTTTTTCTCTCCAGCACCTTCTTCAGGTTTCTTAGCTTCTAAGGCAACTTTAGAATATGGAGAGGGATCGAAGAAACCTTTAGCTCCACCTAAGGAAAGAATCAATGTATGTGTTTTCCAAATTACCCAAAGCAATCCGCAAGAGATCACGAATAGGGTAAGTATCAAGAAGTAAAAGATAAGACGGAATTTACCTAATGAAGATTTCGCCAAGATGATTCCCCATACGGAAACGTAGTCGATTTCATCGGATAATCCCCAAGGACCATTAATAGTAATATCACTATAAGAAGCGCGGTCACTAATAACTGAAACATTTTCTGTAGAAAGACCTGGAACAGCACTAGCAACTAATCGTTTGATCTTAGAAACCATAATGCTATTAGGGTTATCTAAAACTCCACGATGCTTGATATACACTGAGGCTGTTAAAGGAAGGTTATCTTCAGCGTCTGTTGTGAAAGAGATCTGTACGCTAGCATCTACAATCCCATCCATCTTTCTAATAGTAGAGGCCATTTGCTCGGAAAGACCTTCTTGATAACGGATCTTCTCTTGCATTTCTGATGGAACAAGACCTTGCTTGGCGAATAGGTCTAAGAGGCTTGTTCCCTTCATACGAGGAAGACCAGCCTGATTTAAAATTGCTAAAGCTTCGGTAATTTGTGGAGCGGGAACGGAAATATCCCATAGCTGTTCAGTAGCAGCGCCTCCTGTAGAAGCTGCAGCTTGTGGTTGTTTTTGTGCTGCGACGCCCTTGCTAACAAGAAGAACGACAATCTCATTAGCTTCCCTTCCTGGAAGGCCATGAACGATTAACGATCTGCTGTTACAGCTTGTACAGCAAAATAAGGTCATTACAAAGAATAAGCACCAAGAAATAGAACTACGAAACATAACCCACGCATACCTTTTTACTCACCATAACAAAAGGGGGGATTAGTGCCAATCGTGAACATTAAACAATAAATATGTTTCTGATTTCTATCTATATGTGACGATGGAAACTCTTTTAATAACGTTATAGTTATACAAGTTTATATCTAAAAAAGACGAATGTAAACAAAGCAAATGCAGACTAATTCTGCATTTTTGCTACATCAGATTGTTTGTTCTCCAGATTATGCAAGACGATATCTGCATTGAAACTAGAACGAACAAAAGGTCCTGCATAGACAAAAAGCCCTAAAGACGTTCCTATTGTACGGTAGTAATCAAAAGTCTCGGGAGTAACGTAGCTTTTTACTGGTATATGTGATCGGGAAGGACGTAAATACTGTCCTATGGTGACGATTTTCACTCCGTGATCTGCAAGATCTTTTAGCGTTTGTTTTACCTCGCTTTCCTGCTCTCCAAGACCCACCATAATTCCTGATTTAATCTTAAGATCAGGGAGATACATAGCCGCTTGCTCTAACATAAATAAAGAACGACGATATGTTGCTTTATGACGTACTACAGGTGTGAGACGTTCAACCGTTTCCACATTATGATTATAAATGGTTAATCCTGAATCCAATAGTGTGTGTAAAGCATCAATGTTTCCTTGAAAGTCTGAAGCTAATACCTCGACAGTAGATTCTGGAAGCTCTTGATGTAGAGTATCAATAATACGCACGAGAAAACTTGCACCGCCATCTTCTAGATCATCACGGGCTACCATGGTTAAAACAATATGCTTAAGCTGAAGAATTTTTGCTGATTCTGCAATTTTTTGAGGTTCTTCAGGATCAGGGGAGATAGGCTTTTTCGTGAAGTCAATGTTACAGAAACCACAACGTCTTGTGCACGCATCTCCTAAAGCTAGATAGGTTGCTGTCTTTCTTGACCAGCAACATGCCCGATTGGGACATAGAGCTTCTTCGCATACCGTGGCCATTCCCGTGCGCTTTATCGTTGTATCTGTTTGGGCAAAGACTGGACCAGTAGGTAAAACTTGCCTTAGCCATTTGGGAAGACGCTCGGCGAAACGTTTACCTTGTGGAGGTTTTCGTGTTTCATCGGAAGGTGTATTCATAGTCGTGGAGGAGGCAGGTGTAGAGGATGGTTTGTTGCTAATAGCGCACTTTCTGACCAAATTTCGGCAAGTGTTGGGTGGGCATGGATAGTCTCATAGATACAGGGTAAGGTCAGTTCATTACGTACTGCCAAGGTCATTTCTGCAATTAATGACGCTGCATGAGGACCTACAACGTAAGCACCAAGAATCTGTTGTGTAGTTTCATGGCTAATAATAGCTGCAAAGCCGTCAGCTTCTGCCATGGCAACGGCCTTCCCAATAGCTTTAAACGGAAACTTCGTAAGTTTTGCAGGGATATTTTGTTTTTGAGCTGCCTCTAAAGAAAGGCCTACCATGGCGACTTCTGGGAAGGTAAAGATCACCGCAGGAACTGCTGAATAATCCATAATTTCATTATGGCCCGCAGCATTTCTACCCGCAACAATTCCTTGATGAGAAGCAACGTGAGCGAGTAACCATTTTCCTGTGATATCTCCAATAGCAAAGATATTGGCAACATTGGTTCTCATCATTTCATCTACAGGAATGACACCGCGCTCATCGCGAATCACTCCAGCATTGTCTAAACCAATGTCTGTAGTGTTGAATTGACGTCCGATAGCAACCAAAACATATTCGTATTCTTGTGGCTGATCATTCACCGTGATTTTTACTCTATCACCAAGGTCTTCCAGCTGGTTAATAGATGCCCTAGTGATTACCTGAATTCCCCGCTGTGAAAACTTATCTAGCATAGTTTTGGAAATGTCAGCGTTGTTTACGGAAAGAATTTGATCAGCAACTTCTATTATGGTGACTTCCACTCCTAAAGTGTTGAAAAGAGAAGCAAATTCACAACCGATAACACCACCGCCGATGATCGCTAGTTTTTTAGGAAGCTCAGTTAGGTTTAAAATGCCTGTTGAGCATAAGACGCGGGATGAAAAAGGAACTCCTGGGAAAGGACGCGATTCTGATCCAGTAGCTATGATAATATGTTTAGCTTTGATTACTGTAGTATCTTGACCTTTAACTCTTACCTCTGTGGATGAAATTAAAGATCCTCGACCGTTCAATACGGTAATTTTATTGCTACGTATAAGCCCTTCTAATCCCTGACGTATGCCATTGATGACAGTGTTTTTTCTTTGGACCATTGTGGGGTAATCTACGGAATAACCATCAATATGTATTCCGAATTGTTTGGCATGTTTAATTTGAGAAACAATACCAGCGCCTACTAATAGCGCTTTCGATGGAATACAGCCACGATTTAAACACGTGCCTCCGGCTTGTTGTTCTTCGATAAGTGCGGTCTTTAACCCTTGTTGTGCTGCAGTAATTGCTGCAACATAACCTCCAGGTCCAGCACCAATAACAACACAGTCAAAATCTGTACTCATATTCTATTCCCAATTCTCGTAAGTATCGAAATTTAAAAGTCCTTAAGAAGATCTTTTTTAAGATGCTAGGTCGTAATATTATTTTATGACGAGCTTTTAGCTTATTCTAGATCTAAAGATTAATTTTCAGCATTGATTTTTTCCCAATAGAAATTATAATTTAAGTTATGTACTGTAATTAGTCGTAGTGTGTAGAAATCGACATAATAAGAAGCTTTCTGTTTTTTTGTATTAAATCCCAATTTTGGGGAAGGTAGGTTACCATGCCATTTGCTAAAGAAGCAGATATGCAGCGCACGTGTTGGAAGTGTGAGGGTAGCGTATCCATGCATATGCCCCAATGTCCTTACTGCAGTGCGTTTCTTCAAGATCCTCCGGTAGCTTCGGGAGGGTTTTCTTCATGCCATATTTCTTTTCCAGAAGGTTCTACAAAGGGCGAGTCTGAAGATCTTTTTGCGGTTTCTTCAGAAGATTGGGAAGCTGTTCTCAGCGATCAAAATACTTTCCAAAAGCCTACGGAACAATCTGAAGCAGATTGGAACTGGTTACAGCAGTGGCCACTTGTTGCCTTATTTTTAGGCGCAGGATTTTTAGCCTTTGCTTTGATTATTCTTTTATTTGCTACAGATGCTGGGTTGACTTTGACATGGCCTAAAAACCGTGCCTATCTTTATGGAATTATAGGCGCTGTATTTGCCTATCGTGGATATTTGAAGCTTTCTCAAGAATAAGACGTTCTTCCGGCTCTTCTATTTAAAAGATAGAGTTTTCTTCATCGTTAGGAATATTCGCTGTATCATCGACTCCATTGCGTTCATCTTTATAAGATAGAATCGTAATGAGATCTTCTCTATTTAACATATGGAGGATATTAGAGTTTTGGGTAGAGATAACCTTATCCAATAGGCGAATTTTCTTTTCAATGAGGTAGTGAATACGTTCTTCTAACGTATCCTCAGTCATGAGCTTGTAGATAAATACTGTATTTTTCTGTCCTATTCTATGAACACGATCTAAAGCTTGGTTTTCTTTAGCAGGATTCCACCAGCGATCGTACATAATGACGACGTTACCGGCGGTAAGGTTAATGCCTGTTCCTGCGGCGAGTAGGGAACCTACGAATACGCGACATTCAGGATCTGTGGTGAAGTATTCGATCTCTTCTTTTCTATTTAAGGATTTTCCTTGAATAGAGGCATATTTCACGCCGATCTCTTCAAGATACAGCATGATAATACGAATCATATGGATGTATTGTGAGAATACAACAACTTTATATCCCGAGGATAAGGACTCATGGAGAAGGCGTACAAAAGCATTCCATTTTCCGGATTCGTGTTCTCGGTATTTATCGGGATTTTTGAAGAAGATTGCTGGATGATTGCAGATTTGTTTTAAGTGATTCAATAAGGCGAATACGTGGAGGTAGTTGACAGTTTGTTCTTCTGGAGATTCCAGCTGTTGAATCTGCGCTTTTTCTCTCTTCAATGTAGACTGGTAGAGCTTTTTTTGCTCTGGAGATAACGTACAAGGAATTATCGATTCTACTTTTTCAGGAAGCTCAGGAAGGACAAGCTTTTTCGTTCTTCTTAAAATGAAAGGCCGAGTTAATTTGAGTAATAGATCTTGTGAAGGGATAATCTCATCATCTATTTCTGCAGGTGTTTTCTTTGTAAATAGCTTCTTAAATAAAGCATCCGACGGGAGGTAGTTGGGGAGAATGATATCCAAGAGACCTTTGAACTCAAGAAGGTTATTTTCTATAGGGGTTCCTGTTAAGCCTAATTTCATTTGAGAATCTAAGCGACAGAGAATCTTATGAATTTGGCTATTTTTATTTTTTGCCATGTGGATTTCATCAAACACGGTTACCGTAAATGAAACCTTATAAAATTTGGCGTAATTTTGCCTTAGAGTGCCGTATGAAGTAATAATGACATCAGTAGGAGGAAGATTTTCAGGTTTATTAGGACCATGAAAAGCAAAAATACTTACTGTAGGTAAGTGTGTTGCTAACGTGTGTTCCCAATGAGGCAGCACGCTTGTTGGACAGACAATAAGAAATTTTGGTCGTTCTGTAGGCTCTGCCGATTGGAAGACAATATCCAATAATGCTGTGGCTTGGTGAGTTTTCCCTAATCCCATTTCATCACAAAGTAATCCAGATAGACGGTGGTTATATAAGAACCATAACCACAATAAGCCGCTATTTTGATAAGGGCGGAGTTTGTGATCTGTAGAGAATAGACTTTGTGGAATAGGCGGTAGACATGCTGCTTTAAGCTGAGAGAAAAATGCTAAATCAGATGCGCTCGCGCTAATGTGTTCATGAGTAGATAGAGGTGCTAAAGCATCTAATTTGAAGATATCTGTAACCGTTGCGATTACAGTATTTTCAGGGATGAGACATTTTTGCGCCGAGATAAATTGTTTTAAGAATTGAAAGAGGCAATGCTGGAAACTTAAAAATCCCGCCTTAGTGAAAACAAAAGCCTTTTTGTTTTTTAACGCCTGCAGCACGATGCCCAGCGGTATAGAACCAATATTTGTCTTGAGTTCTAGATGTAGATGTAGAGGTGACGATGGATGCGGTCGTGTTATGGACAATATGACCAGTTCAAATGTTACCGGAGGACAAAGCTGCGGATCTGTGAAGACAAGCTTATCATTCTGGGAATTTTGATTTATAAAATCCGGAACTTGTTCAGCGGGGATTTTTCTAGGGAGTGAGCATAAGGGTTGTAAGGGAGTAGGAAGTAGGTTAAAACCGAGATTTTCCCGATAAAGGAAAACGCCAAATAGGCGGCAATTTTCTTCTTCCAAACCTTGAAATACAGGTTTTAAATACAACCCTGAACCTTTTGTTTCTTTGTGCACTTCAAAGAAAAGGTTTTTCAAAGGTGGTGTAGGAGCAAAGAAATTAGGGATCGTTCGTAAAACAACTTCATGCTTCATAATGAAGTTAGGAATGTGATCCGCTTCTACAATCAAACCATCCTGAATTTCTAAGTCAGCTTTTCTTTGTAAGAAGAATCCTTGTCCGGAATAGTATGTCCACGGGCCATAATGAATGTCTATAGCTGCGGGATTTCCTGTGTTGTAATGGAATAACAAAACACCCTGTTGTGTAATGTTATAGGTTAATTGGCCTTCAGGAATGCGATCGGTAAATACCTCAAATCCCGGTTCGCGAATTAACATACCTTCATTATTTAAAAACTCTTCAACCTGATCTGCTTTAATAACAAATGAGATTTGGGGAGAGAGTAAACCTACAACTGTGAATAACCCTTTTTCAGGAACATAACAAAAATCAGGATAGATTAATTTCCCATTCTCTAGATCTCCAGGAGTGTCTAAATATGCCGAAAAGGAAATAGAAGAGTCTCTTAAGAAATGAATAGAATAACGAATAGGACGTTCTTCAGAATCGTAATGTAGCAGTGCTAATATTTGTTTTTTCAGCGTTTCAGGAAGGAGGGAGATCAGATAAATAGAAACGAAGGTTTCTTTTGAGGGAAGAATAACCTGTTGAGACCCTGCTATATAGCCAATAGAGCCTATTTCGGTTATAGGTTGATTTGCATGATCGTGCGCGATAGGTTCAACGGTGAAGTATATTTTGGATTCTTCAGGAGCTACGCGTACTTTCGTTATAGAAAAATCACTGTAATTTCCGGGGAGAGATGTTTGAGAGAAATTAATCTTTGGGAATAGATTTTCCAAAGTAGAGAAATCTAAAATCTCTCCTTTTAAAGAGATGCCTTCCCATTGCATTGCAAATTGCGTAGGGAAACCCTGACTATTTTCAATAAGATCTAAACGTGCTCCTGCTTCAGAAAAGAAGAAAAACTGTTTTGCTACGCGATATAAAACAGACTGAGGGAAAGTTTTCTTTGTATAAGTTTTAGGTTCTGGAGTTTGATGAATGATAGGCAACCATTCTGTAAAAGCCTCCGAAGATAACGCAGAAATCTCTAATGTTATGTGGGGAGATGTTATAGAATACTGTCGGTCACCATCAGCATGCAACTGCGCCTCTTCTAGAAATAACTTCAAGAACAATGCATGCCAAAAAGATATGTCAAATTTATGATGTAGAGGTAGCCACCCGTGAGCATCATAGGCAGAGAAAAAAGCGGTCATTAAATGAACGCAACAATCCCCATCAGGGCAACTACAAGAGGCAAAAGTTAGATTGTCAATATCACTAAATCTCAGTGTGCTGAGCCAATTCCCATCAGGAGAATCTTCATCAGGGATGCGGATATTGTAACAATCTCCAGAAAAATCTAAAGCGATGTCTTGGCGATTCGTAGCGAGATAATCTATCGCTGTTTGACGAAAGCCAGCTAAAGCGTTTAAAACCATAACGTTATGCTAGTTAGCAAATACAGGCGTTATCTCAACTCACTAATCGTAAAATAATCGTAAGAGAGAGGGTTAAATAAAACAAAGCTTGGACGTGTCGGAAATTCCACAACTTATAAGCAATACTTCCGCAAGTCAAAGCGATTAATGCAGGGTAACTTAGCTGTAGTAGGGGCAATAGAAGGAGACTGATATTTTCAAAGTTTAAAATAGAAATTAGGTAGGAGGGTATCAGAGTGAAAATTACTGCATTAGAATACGTCATTCTTTTCGATGAGATAATGCGGGCTAAGAAGTCAGCAATAATCCCAACTAAAGCAATCTCTGTGGTCAAGCAAGCAACAAACACACATACACCAGTCAATAAACTATTGGGTCCAAGAGCAATAGCAGAAATTTTTCCTAGAATTTGTCCTTTATTTACATGGGTTAATAAACCTGCATGCCGAGAAGCACATAGGGAAAACCCTAAATAAATGATTCCAAGAAGAGCCGCAGCTAAAGCAAAAGCTAAACCTAAAGTGCGTTTGTCTTTTTTACTGATTTTTTGAAAGTTTAAAGGTATTTCATCACTAGCATCTCCATTTACTATCATTTGTCGTATAGAAATTAATACAATGGAGCAGAAGAAGAAAGCTGCAAGAAGGTCCATAGTATTGAAGCCTTCTGCAATTCCAGCTACCCAAGCTTGTCGAGCATTTGCAGATTCTAAGAAACTGGGGTTTGCAGGAATAGTCAATCCTTTAAAAATTATCCAAAGCAATGTGACTAACATAATGGGGAAAAATACAGACCCCAGCCATTGGATGAGTTTACTAAGTTTACATGTGAATAGATAGATCAAAACACAACAAATCAAACTGAAAATATGTAGATTGGGGAGTAATGTTGTTTTTGAATCAGATAGAGATGCTAAAGTTGCATGTGATACAGCAATAGCTCTAGGTATCCCCCCAAAGGGACCTATTAAACATAAAATTGCTATAATGAAAACCATCCCAGGAATCTTTCCAATAGAGGAAAAAAAACTTTTGTAGTCTCCCGAATACAATAGCATACTAAACAAACCTAATAGAGGAACACAAACCGCAGTAAGTATCATTCCGAAACAGGCGAACCAAGGATGCGAATGGTAGTGATAACCCAAGGCTAGAGGAAATACTATATTGCCTGCTCCAAAGAACATAGCAAAAATAGACCCTCCAATCGACCAAACAGAGAGCTCTTTTTTAGAGCTGGCCCTATTAGAAGCGTTTTTATTCATTATATTAAAAATTGCGATATCGAAGTAGTAAGTAATTTCCCAGTTTAAAAGATTTCTCCGTTAGAAAGCAAAGTAAATTTCATCCTCGATATATACAGAGAGAAAGCTTTATGGGGAATCGTTTCTGTTTTCATAAACAGAAGCTCCTATTTCTTAAGGAATTTAGTTTGTTTTTCTAGAGAGATCTCTTAAGTGCGAGCATATCCTGCACGTATTCACATCATGATGGAGAGCCGGACAGTAGTTTCTGGCGTAGTAGATGAGTTGTAAATGAAGTTTTGGAGAATTCATATCTCCAAAGAACCTGACAAGATCTTTTTCTGCTGCTGAAGGGCTCCGCTTATTAGAGATGCCCCAACGTTGGGCTAGTCTCAAGATATGTGTATCTACTGGGAAGGTTGCCATATTGTAAATAATTCCAAGAAAGACGGATGCTGTTTTTCTCCCCACTCCAGGTAATTTAGTTAACAATTCCAAAGAAGCTGGGGGTTCGCCACGATATTTTTCTGAAATGATTTTTGATAAATCGTGAAGATATGCAGCCTTTCTCTTGCCAAGGCCACAAGGAGAAATAATAAAGTATAACTTGTCTAAGGGAAGTTTTGCTAATGCTTGCGCATCAGGTGCTGCCGAAAATAATTCCGGTGTTACAGAATTTACAGCCTTATCGGTAGAGTTCCCTGAAAGCAAAATAGCAACGAGTAGCTGAAATGGAGTTTCCCACCCCGTTAAAGATGGCTTCGGATTTGGGAAGAGATCGTTTAATGTAGAAATGATAAAATTTTTAATAAGAGTTTTATTTTCCAATGCAAAACCTGCTAAAAATTTCTCCTAATATCGTTTCATTAACTTCAGATCCGGAAAGGTTCCCAGTAGCTTGTAGAGCTTGTCGGAGCTCTAGAGCAATAAGTTCGGGAGGGAGTTGGGCTAGCAAGCCTTCTTTAGCCGAGAGCAAATACGAACGCATCTGTTGCAATATGGTATGATGTCGAGAAGAAACAAGAAAGACTTTTGCGTTCTTTCCTAGCTGTTGTTGTTGCATCCATTTTTGGATAAATTGTTTGAGTTCAAAAATTCCTTCCCCTGTCTTTGCAGAGATAGCTAGTTGGGGGAGCGAAGTATCGAGTTGTGGTGGTGATGCAAGATCGGATTTATTCCAAAGAAGGAGGGAAGGTTTTTGAAATAAAATTTCTGGAAGAGAGGGCGGAGGTTGCGTAGCATCCATAACCCAAAGAATTCCTTCAGATTGTTCCATGGCAGAAATTGCCCGTTCGATGCCCTCTTGTTCGACAAGATTATCAGTTTCTCGTTGTCCTGCAGAATCTATAAGACGGATACGCTTTCCTTGTAGCGTCCAGTTTTCTTCTAATATATCCCTTGTAGTTCCAGGAATATCGGTAACAATAGCGCGATTTTTATTCGTTAGGGCATTAAGAAGAGAAGATTTTCCTACATTAGGGTGGCCTGCAAGAACAATACTCGTCCCTTGAGCGAGGCGCTGCCCTTCATCGAAACTCGATATAAGATCCTCAATAATGAGCATGGCTTCGTTTAATCTTTGCTTAGGAACGTCCATATCAGGCTGTTCTTCCTCCGGAAAATCGGCAAGAACTTCAATGAAAGCTAAGGATTCGACAATCAATGAAGAAATCAGCTGAATTTTTTTAGAAAAATGCCCTTGGAAATGGTTCTGAGCAATAAAAAATGCATCTAAGTTGTCAGCGGCAATAATGTTTTGAATGGCTTCCGCTTGGATAAGATCTATTTTCCCGTTTAAAAAAGCTCGTTGAGAAAATTCTCCAGGGAGAGCAGGCCGAGCCCCTTCGGATACCAAAGCCTCTAGGATTTGAGAACAAGAGAAGTAGCCGCCATGGCATTGTAGCTCAATAACGTCTTCTCCAGTAAATGAGCGTGGGGCGCGCATGATTAACAAAAGTACCTGATCAATCTGACGGTCTTTATGATTTACTATTCCCAGATGAGCGGTGTGTGAGGCAAAAGACGGTACGGATCCTGAGAATATTTTATCTGTGATTTGAATAGCTTCCGGGCCCGATATACGAACTATAGCGATGCTTCCCTCTCCCGGGGGAGTAGCTATAGCTGCAATAGTATCGTTTTTGATCATAAAAAACGGATGAAAATTGAACTAACTTGAGAGATAGGATATCAGGTTTCATATTAAAGATGTAGGCAGGTTTTTTAATGATTTCTATTTAATTAGTTTGGAATATTTTTAATAACTTTTTATAGTCGCCTGTTTGATCTTACAGATCGAGGGCAAGTGAAAAAACTGCAGTATATTGACCGTTCCACTAATCAAAGAGTAACGGAAGTGGTGTGTTATGAAAAGACTATGATGTTTCTATACACCTCTAGATTAGGGAAAGGCGTGTCCACGCTATTATCGAGAACCCCATTTTTATCTCGTCTTTATGGCTGGATTCAAAAACGTTCTTGGACACGTAAAAAGATCCCAGGGTTTATCAAGAAAAATCGCATCTGTACAAAAGAATTTAAAAAATCTATTTCCGAGTTTACCTCTTTCAATGATTTTTTTACCAGAGAGCTGCGCCCGGAAGCACGGCCTATTGCTCGGGGGGACGATATCTGCGTCACGCCTGTCGATGGGGCGTATTTGATTTATCCAAACATCGCCGAGTTCGGGGAGTTTGTTGTTAAATCTAAGCGATTCTCTCTTTCGAAATTATTAGGCGATGCTAAGCTTGTTGAGAAATACGCCTCTGGCAGTGTAGTTTTTGCTCGGTTAGCTCTTTTCGATTACCACCGTTTTCATTTCCCCGTAGACTGTTTGGCAGGACCGACGCGGAACATTAACGGTTATTTATTTTCTGTACACCCCATGGCGCTGAAAGATAATTTCAATATTTTTTGCGAGAACAAGCGTACGTTAACTGAACTGAAAACAGAGAAGTTCGGAGACGTGCTTTATTTGGAGGTGGGAGCATTAAATGTTGGTTCCATTGTTCAGACCTACACGGCAGAAAAAAAGTATTCTAAAGGCAATGAGAAGGGCTTTTTTGAAATCGGAGGGTCTACTGTAATCGTGTTGTTTGAACCAGGAGTTATTCAGTTTGACGCAGACTTATTGAAGAACTCGCGGATGGGATTAGAAACACGTTGCCTTATGGGGCAGTCTTTAGGGCGTTCTTTGAGAGAATAATTTTAAAGACTTTAAAGGTTTTTTTTGGTATTGCAAAGAGAGAGAAAAGTGCAAATTGGCGAATTATGTGGCTAGTCACCCTATGGGCTTTAGTTGCAAGTTTGACGGTAGCTTTAGTTTTTAAAGTCTATAGTCATATTTCCCGTTTCCGTCGTTATGCGGCGCAGATTATTCGAGAAGTTCATCTGAGCATGGAATTGAAAGAATGGTCTGTTGCTGAACAAAAGCTCCTGCCCATTTTAAAAAAGCGTTCCTACCGTCGTCAGTGTTTATTTGATTACATGCGTATTCTTCGCGGTATGAATCGCTTTGATGAGGTAGAAAAGCTATTAGCCGAAGCTCAAAAGTTAAATTTGAGAGGCCCTCAATTTTTATTAGAGATTGCTTACAAGGCTTATCGTCATGGAGCATATAAAGAGTCTTGCCAAGCCTTTTCTTTGATTGCGAAAGATCTATTCGAAGAACAAGATGCTGCAAAGTATGCATCTGCTTTGGTGCATGTAGGACATTTGGATGCTGCGTGTAGTATTATTGAGCCTTGGATTTCTCCTTTATCCCATCAAGAGACCTACATTACCGTTGGGGATATTTACTTCACGTCAAAGCGCTATCAAGATGCTATAGAGTTTTATAATCGCGCTTATGCTTTAGGCCCCTGTCCTGTAGAAGTTACCTATAACTTAGCGCATTCTTCTCGTATTTGTGGTAACTATATTGAAGCAGGGAAGCTATTTCGCAAGTTATTATCCGAGCCAAGCTATAGAGAAGAGTCTTTATTTAACATTGGTTTGTGTGAACAAAGACAAGGTCGATCGAGAAAGGCATTACTTATCTATCAAAGTAGTGATTTATGGTCTCGAGGAGATGCCTTGTTAATGAAACATGCAGCTTTCGCTGCTATGGATCAAAATGATTACTCACTAGCTGAGTACTGTTGGAATTTGGCATTCCAATGCGCTGCATACGCTGAAGATTGGCAATGTGGTTTAGGCTATGGATTTAGCTTATGTTGTTTAAAAAAATATTCTGATGCTGAAAAGATGTATCTTAAAGTCATTCAGAAAAATCCTTCCTGCCCTACAGCATGCAAAGCTTTAGCATGGCTTTCAGGAGTTGGATACGCTTCAATAGTAACAGCAGAAGCTGGCTTAGAGTATGCAAAAAAGGCTCTCCAGTTAAATCATTCCTTGGAGACTCTAGAACTATTAAGTGCCTGCGAAGCTCGTTCGGGAAATTTTGATGCTGCTTATGAAATACAAGCGTTTTTATCGGCTCAAGATGTTTCTTTAGAGCAAAAGAAGCGCCGCTCGCAAATTATGCGTAACTTACGCCAGAAGTTACCTTTGAATCATCAGCATATTGTAGAAGTAGATACGCTACTTGCTGCTTAAATTCTTTTTTTTCATTTCTCTGTCTTTATAACAAAAGTTTTTTATCTCTTGTTCAGGAGAAAGAAGAATACAAGCAAGGGAACTTTTGTTCCTTTTATTCACTGGAATCGAGTATGGTATTGACAGATGAGTTCACGTAGGAATTAATAGATTATTTTCCAAGCAATTATATTGAATTAAGCGACGTATGTTAGATTTTCTTAAACGTTTCTTTGGATCTTCTCAAGAGCGTACCTTAAAAAAATTTCAAAAACTTGTGGATAAGGTAAATCTCTATGATGAGATGCTTGCTCCTTTGTCCGATGAGGAGTTGCGTAATAAAACAGTAGAGTTAAAAAAACGCTATCAGGAAGGCGAATCCTTAGACGATATGCTTCCCGAAGCTTATGCCGTTGTTAAAAACGTATGTAGGCGTTTAACAGGAACCCCTGTAGAAGTTTCTGGTTATCATCAGAATTGGGACATGGTTCCCTATGATGTTCAGATTCTCGGTGCCATAGCTATGCATAAAGGCTTTATCACTGAGATGCAAACAGGCGAGGGGAAAACTCTTACAGCAGTTATGCCTTTATATTTGAATGCTTTAACAGGCAAGCCTGTGCATTTGGTCACAGTTAACGACTACCTTGCTCAAAGGGACTGTGAATGGGTTGGCTCTATATTGCGTTGGTTGGGTTTAACTACCGGAGTATTGATCGCAGGTTCTCCTTTAGAAAAACGAAAAGAAATCTATCGTTGTGACGTCGTTTACGGCACAGCATCGGAATTTGGATTCGATTATCTTAGAGATAATTCTATAGCAACTTCTGTTGATGAGCAGGTAGGCCGTGGCTTCTATTTTGCTATTATTGATGAAGTAGATTCAATTTTAATTGATGAAGCAAGAACTCCTTTAATTATTTCCGGACCTGGAGAGAAACATAATCCTGTTTATTTTGAGCTTAAAGATAAGGTTGCTGGATTAGTTCAATTGCAAAGGGAACTATGCAACCAATTAGCTCTTGAGGCTAGAAGGGGATTAGAACTTTACTTAGACATGGATATCCTTCCTAAGGATAAAAAAGTTGTCGAAGGGATCTCTGAATTTTGCCGTAGTTTATGGTTGGTTAGTAAGGGAATGCCTTTGAATCGTGTTTTACGTAGAGTACGTGAACACCCAGATTTGCGCGCTATGATTGATAAGTGGGATATTTATTATCATGCTGAGCAAAATAAGGAAGAGAGTATAGAGCAGTTATCTCAACTTTATATCATTGTTGATGAGCACAATAATGATTTTGAATTGACAGACCGCGGTATGCAGCAGTGGGTTGATAAGGCCGGAGGCTCTGCTGAAGATTTTGTCATGATGGATATGGGGCATGAATACTCTCTCATAGATAGTGACGAATCTCTCTCTCCAACAGATAAAATTAATAGAAAAATTGCCGTTTCTGAAGAAGATACTCAAAGAAAAGCTCGTGCACATGGTTTGCGACAGCTCTTGAGAGCGCAACTTCTTATGGAACGTGATGTGGACTATATTGTCCGTGATGATCAAATTATCATTATTGATGAGCATACAGGTCGTCCACAACCTGGTCGTCGTTTTTCTGAAGGCCTCCATCAAGCAATAGAAGCAAAAGAACATGTCACCATCCGTAAGGAATCACAAACTTTTGCGACGGTAACTTTACAGAACTTCTTCCGTCTTTATGAAAAGCTTGCAGGTATGACCGGAACAGCGATTACCGAATCTAAAGAATTTAAAGAGATTTATAATCTATACGTTTTACAAGTACCTACATTTAAAACGTGCTTACGTATAGATCATAATGATGAATTTTATATGACAGAGCGTGAGAAGTATCATGCGATCGTTAATGAAATTGCTCGTGTGCACAAAGAGGGTAATCCTATTCTTATAGGGACAGAGTCTGTTGAAGTCTCTGAAAAGCTTTCTCGTATTTTGAAACAGAATCGCATAGATCATACGGTTTTAAATGCGAAAAATCATGCTCAAGAAGCGGAGATTATTGCTGCAGCTGGGAAGCTAGGTGCTGTTACTGTTGCTACAAATATGGCGGGTCGTGGAACAGATATTAAGTTAGATGAGGAAGCTGTAGTCGTTGGTGGTCTTCATGTTATTGGTACAAGCCGCCATCAGTCTCGACGTATTGATCGGCAGTTACGTGGACGTTGTGCCCGTTTAGGAGATCCTGGTGCTGCGAAGTTCTTCTTATCTTTTGAAGATCGTTTAATGCGTTTATTTGCTTCGCCGAAGTTAAATGCTTTGATTCGACATTTCCGTCCTCCTGAAGGAGAGGCAATGTCAGATCCTATGTTTAACAAGCTGATTGAAACTGCTCAAAAGCGTGTTGAAGCAAGGAATTACACGATTCGAAAACATACTCTAGAGTATGACGATGTTATGAATAAGCAAAGACAAACCATCTATGCTTTTCGTAATGAGATTATACGTTCTGAGGATGTCTTCCCCTTAGCTAAGGAAGCGATCTATCATGTGTCGTTAATGATAGCTTCATTGATTACAAGTCGTAACCACCCTACGGGCCACTCTCTTCCTAATTTAGAAGAGTGGATGAACTATTCCTTCCCTATAAAGTTAAATCTTGATGAGTTGCGTAAGTTAACAACTTTAGACGCTATTGCAGAACAAGTAGCGGAAGATTTGATAGAAGTTTTCCAAAATAAGTTTTCTTCTATGGTGGAGGAAATCACTACAGCTGCTGGAGATGATGTTGATGCTAAAGGTATTTGTAGAGACATCATACGTTCAGTAATGATTATGCATATCGATGAGCAATGGAAAATTCATCTTGTAGATATGGATTTACTGCGTAGTGAAGTAGGTTTACGTACGGTGGGTCAGAAAGATCCTCTAATCGAATTTAAACACGAGTCATTCTTACTATTTGAAAGTCTTGTTCGAGATATTCGTATTGCCATTGTAAAACATTTATTCCGTCTAGAGTTAACTATGACTAGGGAACAAAGACCGCAAAACGTGATTCCTGTTGTTGCGACATCATTCCAAAATGATGAGAACTTTGGTCCTATGGAATTAACTGTTATCAGTGATGCTGACGACGACGAATAAGAAAGAGCTTTTAGGGCTGGGCTAGCTTCCAGCCTTTTCCCCTTTCCAATGCATAATTTTAAATGAATGTGGACCACTCAGACCATGCATCTCCATCATGGTGGCGTATCCAAAATGTTCTATGATTATCCCCAATCAGAAACTGTACATGATGATCGCGATTACGAGTCGTCATGCAAATAATAATGTTATTTAAGGATTCTGAACCTTTAGGGAAATCTTTAGGAGCATTTGCAAACGCTTCTACATTTGTAGTAAGAAGGAAATCGGATTCTAATAGAGAGTTAAAGTCGTAAGTTTTGCTTTCTATTGTTTTTGGAGGAATATTAAACCATAATTCCCAATCTCCTGTCAGGCAGCTACGTGTGTACGCGTGGTTATCATCACTGATATAGAATTGACGTATAACGCCTTTAAGGATAGATTCTCCAAGAACGATAAGGAGATCGCCGTTTTCCTTGTCTTCTTCAACATAAACTCCAGTTTCTTGGTATTTATCCAAGGAGAAAGCTTCTTCTGATTGATAGAGAAGTTCATCTAGTGAGTGGTGGTAATCAGCTTCTGATGCGTCATAATGATCATGGTTCATGGTTAAAGTCTCCAAGAAATAATTAATTTGTTATTATTATTTTTGTAATAATAATATTTTATTTTTTAAACAAATTAATTTGTTCTTTTCGTTTTTTCTTTGAATTCTAAATCAAAAGGTATCCCGTATAAATTAAAAGATGATTTTAAAGTATTTCTTAAATAACACTCGTAATGTTTAGTTAGTAATGATTTTGCATTAATAAATAATAAGAACTGGAAGGGTGTTGCCGTTTTATGAATGGCGTAGTAAATACGCAATCTTCTTCCATTAATTACTTGAGGATGATGTTTTTGTAGTGTTGAGGCGAGTGTTTTATTAACAACAGGTGTCGGTACTTTACTGGATACGGTTTCATAGAGCTCGTCAATTGATGAAAAGATATGACGTAGATTACGTTTTGTCGCTGCTGATATGCAGAGAATCCTAGATTGACCGATATAAACATCAGTAGCACGTAAATCGCGGATATAGTGCTCCATACGTACACCTTCTATCAGATCCCATTTGTTAACGAGGATGATATGAGGTTTCTTATGTTTAGATATTAAAGAAAGGATGCGCTTATCGTAAGAAGATAAATGATGTTGAGCATCAATGACTAGTAAGCAAACATCTGCGCGTGCTATAGCCTTTTCTGTTCTAGATGAAGAGATCCACTCTATAGAATTTTTTACACTTTTCATTTTTCTTAGACCGGCTGTATCTATAAATAGATACGAGCGGTCGTTATGAGAGTATAGAATATCGACGTTATCGCGAGTTGTCCCTGGGACATTGTCGATGATGCAGCGCTCTTCATTTAATAGTCCGTTAATAATGGAAGATTTTCCTACATTAGGACGACCAATAAGAGCAATTTTTAGAGGTTTATCTGGTGCTGATGTTGTAGAGAAGGGGATTTCTTCTTCTTCATAATCTGATAAAGGCTCTTTGGAGAGTAGTTCCATTGAAGGAACGGCTTCTTCTTCGACCTCTTCTTCTGAAAATTCTTCCACAACTTCAGGAACATTACCGAGAGTTTTAATTCTTTGTAAAAGCTTATCAATATGTTTGTCATGACTTGCTGATACAGCAAGAATCTCAGAGATTCCTAGTTTATATAATTCATGAATACGATGTTCATCTTTGAAAGTATCCGCTTTATTCGCGACGAGGATCAAAGGCTTGTTTAAAGGAAGCAGCATTTTGGCTAGCTCGGCATCTTGCTCCGTAATGCCACAGCGAATATCCACAACAAGCAGCAAAATATCTGCTTCGTTAGCTCCCGCTAAAGCCTGTTTGTAGATGTGCTTTTGGAAGTGATCTTCGGAATCCTTATCAACGCCCCCAGTATCAATTACTTGTACAGGAACACTCCATCCACGTATCTCTCCATATAGGCGATCTCGTGTTGTCCCTTCTTGGGAGTTGACAATAGCCAAAGATCGTTTGCACATGCGGTTGAAAAGAGAGGATTTCCCGACGTTAGGTCTTCCTAAAATAGCGATCCGTAGCATGATAAGCCAGTTAATCTCAGTTTTGAATAATTACAGAGAAAATAATAAAAGCTAAAAAATTAAATCTAAAGAAATAAAATCGATTGAGTGTTTAAGGGAGAAGTTTATTTTAAGATAAATCTTACTTCCAGAAGCCTTTTTCCTTTAGAAGCAATAAAATTTTTTCTTTGTCATGACACTCATTTTCTATAGAAAGTGTTTCAGCTTCCCTTAAAAGATCTCCGAGTAGTCGACCTGGTGCAATCCCTCTAGAAATAAGGTCTGGAGCAGAAACCAGGGGTGAAGAAGTTTTGATTCTTAAAATGAATTGTTCTAGGCGTGTTTCTAATTCTTGAACGCGAGCAATAAAATGCTGCTGTTTGGAAGGGTCTTTTTGGATTGCTGAAAATAGGGATAGAAATAGATGTGCTGTTGGTGAGGCTAAAAAATGAGCCCAAAAAACACGATTATTACTAATATTTTGAAATTGTGGAAGTGCTTGATACCATAGTTGTATTAGTTTTAAATCTTTGTTTGATACCCGTAGGCGGGTAAATGCTACGCAAGCGGCTTCTTCGCTGACTCCTTGAAATAGGGGGAGTAGGAAGCAAATTTCCGGAAATTCTAGGGGATTAAGTTTTTTGGCAAACTCGATATTGACTCGTAATAGGCTAGGGGGAACATCGCGAAGCTCTGGGAAAATCACGGTAATGATCTTCAGTTTTATCAATAAGGACAAGGCTTCATAAGGATTTTTTTTCAGCATTTTCCTTAGTTCTTGCCAGATTCTTTCCGGAGATACGGAATTTACTAGGGTGGGGGCTTCCTTAATAATCGCGCGTTCTGTAGCTGGGTCTAGAGAAAAGCCTAATGAGCTGCTAAAGCGTACGGCACGTAGTATACGGAGTTTATCTTCTGAAAAACGTAATTTAGGATGACCAATGGCACGTACAACGCGTTTTTCAAGATCTCTTCTTCCTTCAACAAGATCAAAGAGTTTCTCTTCAAAGGGATCATAATACATCCCATTTATTGTGAAATCTCGACGTAGGGCATCTTCTTTCATCGATGAAAATACAACGCGTTCGGGATGGCGTCCATCTTCATAATTTTCATCACTACGGAATGTGGCTACTTCAAATAAGCGGTTATTTTCTTTAACAACGATAATGCCGAAAGCAGCACCTAAGGATAAAGTGTCGGTAAAGATAGTAGAAACAATGACGGGGGGAGCATTGGTGGCAATATCGATATCCTCTATGGGTTTCCCCATGAGCATATCGCGAACGCAACCACCAACAAAATATGCTTGGTAACCAGAGTTACGCAATTTCAAGAGAATTTTTTTTGCAGCTTCTAGGGCGATCGTTGTCATTACATCCCTAAATAAAGAAGAGAAGAAATTTAAGCTATAGCTTCAGGAGTTCTTCTGATAATTACCGGAGCTTTATTCTCTAAGATTGTGTCTTCTTGAATCCTTATTGCCTCTACGGTAGGATCGGAAGGAATCTCAAACATCAGATCTCTGAGGAGGTTTTCCAAGATCATACCTAAAGCACGAGCTCCCGTTTTTGCCAGCTTAGCTTTTTTCGCTATAGCATATAGGGCATCTTTTTCGAATATCAACTTCACATTTTCTTCTGAAAATAGCTCGATATACTGTTTTACAATTGCATTTGTAGGTTCGGTAAGAATAGCGACAAGCTCGTCTAAAGAGAGCTCTTCGCAGTTAACGATGCAATTGAATCGACCAACAAATTCAGGGATCATACCAAAGGCAATAAGATCTTCTGTTTCTACTTTAGTAAGTAAATGATCACGATCTTCTTGTGAAAAATCTCCTAGATCGTCAGAAAATCCGATTGTAGTTTTTCCTAAACGTTTGGCAATAATTTTATCTAAATTGACGAAAGCACCACCAACAATGAAAAGAATATTCTCTGTATTTACACGGATATATTCTTGATTAGGATGCTTACGTCCTCCTTTAGGCGGAACGTTAGCAGTAGTTCCTTCTATAATTTTTAATAGCGCTTGCTGAACACCCTCTCCGGAAACGTCGCGAGTGATAGAAACGTTAGCAGTAGTTCTACCAATCTTGTCAATTTCATCGATGTAGATAATCCCACGTTCTGCTCTGGCAACATTATAATCAGCAGCTTGTAGCAATCTTAAAACAATGTTTTCCACATCTTCACCGACGTAGCCAGCTTCTGTAAGAGTTGTGGCATCAGCAATGGTAAAAGGCACATCTAAGATTTTTGCTAAGGTTTTAGCAATAAGGGTTTTCCCTGATCCTGTAGGGCCTAGGAGTAAAACATTGGATTTCCCATAGCTTACGTGTTTATTGTTTAATAACGCACGTATGCGCTTATAGTGGTTGTATACTGCCACAGCTATGGTTTTTTTTGCTCTTTCCTGGCCTACAACATATTTATCGATATGTTTTTTGATCTCTTTTGGAGTAAGAACTTGAAGATCCGAATGCTGAGGCGTAGTTTCTGTAGGCGTTCCTGATGATGGAGTAGAAGTAGGTTTCTTGTCTAAAATCCCTGAGCATAACTTGATGCAGTAATCACAGATATAAACAGAAGGACCTGCGATAAGTTTTTCCACATCTTTTTCAGAACGCCCGCAAAAAGAGCAAATAGTGAGATTTTTTTTGTTCATAATGACTCTCTAGGAGATAGTATCCTTATCTTTCGTGTCTTTTGCCGAAGAGACCACTTTATCAATTAGACCATAGGAGATAGCTTCCTCAGCTCCCATAAAGAAGTCTCTTTCAGAATCTTCTATGATTTTTTCTACAGATTGTCCTGTACACTCGGAAAGAATGTTTGCTAGGTGTTTTTTTAACGTTAGAATTTCTGCAGCTTGCAATTGAATATCTGCAGAGGTTCCTATAATCCCTCCTGAAGGTTGGTGGATCATCATCCGACTATGAGGTAAAGCATAACGCTTACCTTTAGTTCCTGCAGAAAGTAGCAGAGCTCCCATAGAAGCTGCTTGACCTATGCAATAGGTATTTACATCGCAACCTAAGAAACGAATAGTATCATAGATAGCTAATCCAGCTGTGATATATCCGCCAGGAGAGTTAATGAAAACTTTAATATCCTTTTTAGGATCTTCAGACATGAGGAAAAGCAACTGGGCAATAACGGTATTCGCGAGAGGTTCTGTAATTTCTTGGCCAATCATTACGATGCGATCTTTTAAAAGACGCGAATAAATATCCATGGCGCGCTCGCCACGACCTGTATCCTCGACCACATAAGGCACCAATGTCATTTGCATTTCCTCTCAAAATAGTTTCTTTCCCGCATATACATATAAGATGCGTAAAGGCAATACCAACAATATATACATTCATTTTTTATGCTTTTTTGTTTGGAAACAAGCCTACGCATTAAAATGTTGAATTCTATGTTT
Organism: Chlamydia caviae GPIC; assembly: GCF_000007605.1. Taxonomy (NCBI): domain Bacteria; kingdom Pseudomonadati; phylum Chlamydiota; class Chlamydiia; order Chlamydiales; family Chlamydiaceae; genus Chlamydia; species Chlamydia caviae. The sequence goes on along the minus strand of NC_003361.3, from coordinate 1,065,956 downwards.
AAGACTTTCTTGGGTCAAGTGTTTTCCTCTAGCTAAATTACGCAGAGGGTGCTGTCGCTAATTCTTTCGCTTTGAGTAGAACTTTTTCCATAGCTTTATGGTAAGTTAAGCGATCGCGAGCAGTCATCACGAGTTCTTGCAAAGCTTCATTAGATATATCTCGAGGAGGCTGGGCTCCGTAACGCTCTCTAGAGCATACATCCATCATATATTGAAGTTCTTCACGGCTGATCACAAGCTTTTCATCTGTGAAAATCTTGTTTGCTAAGAAAAATAGTTTTAAAGTTTTTTTAGCGTCTGCTTCTGCTTCTTTTAATAAATCTGATTTTTTATCTTCCAACTCTTCATCGGAACAATATTGAATCAAACGAGCGTTGAGGAGTTTTTCTCTCGTTAGCATGGCTAAACGATCTTCTAACATAGATGTTGGAAGATCAAAATCGACAATGTTTGCTAGGGCATTTTCCGCTTCAGTAAAGCGTTGTTGATGCTGTTTGTCTTTTGCTTGATTTTCTAATTGAATGCGTAGCTTTTTCTTTAGATCTTCTAAAGATTCAGCTTGTAATTGACGAGCTTTCTCATCATCAAGTTCTGGAGCAACAACTTCAATGACTGCATTAACAGTAAAGGTTAGAACATCCCCATTTAAAAATGATTGGATGTCGGGAGAGGTAATGATTTCTGTGACACGATGACCCGAAGAAATTCCTAAAAATTTCGCTTTGAAAGAATCGGTCATTTCCTCTTCACAGAGTTTGAAATATTTATTTTCAAAGATTGCTGTAGGAGTTCCTTCTTCATTTTGTTTGGAAACATGAAGAGATAAGGAGATGAAATCTCCTTCTTGAGAAGGACGAGTTACAGGAGTTTTTGTAGCGAAGAAATAAGAGATATTCAGTAATCCCTTTTCTATTTCTTCATCAGTGATATCTTTTACAGGAGCTTCTTCTGTTAGAGATAGTTTGTCCCAAGAAATATCAGAAATTACAGGAAAGGCTTCGTAAGTGAAATCTACTTGTCCACCTTCGTTTAAATCTGCTTTTGCTACAGATGTAGACTTGATGGCTTGTGGAGAAAGAGGTCGTCGGTCTCCTACAGTAGATAAGGCTTGGTAAGCTGATTGAATCAATAATTGGTTTAATTCTCTTGTGACTTGGCTAGGATAACGAGAAACGATAATTCCATCAGGAGCTTTACCTTTGCGGAATCCTGGTAGAACAACATCTTTTTTTATTTTTTTTATAGCCTGTTTATGAAGTTTATCTAAGAGTTGCGGTGTGGTTTTTACTGTAGCAGAAACAACGCACCCTGATTGTTCTTCTAAATCAACAGAAAATTGCTCGTTAGAAAAATTTCGCGACACAAGACTACCTTTTGAAGCTTTTCTGGAAGGAAAAGCGGGTGATGAGGCTTGAACTCACGACCTTCACGTTGGCAACGTGGCGCTCTACCACTGAGCTACACCCGCAAGAAAAGTGATATTCTAGATATTTGATGAGTTTTTATCAATGACTAGTCAATTACAATAGTAATAGTTAGTGAAAAAATACAGCCTAAAACACAAGAGAAAGGGGCTGGTAAAATTTTTCATTGATTTAGCATGGGTAAACAGGTACAAGTAAGCTGATTCAATCAGAACTCCATAGTTTAGAGGAGCAATGCTTAATTTTCGCAAATTACGAAGGGATTTTACAGCTAATATTTTGCAAGATGGCAAGGAACTTTTTGACCAGGGAGCTGTGATTAATGCGAAGATCCTGTCAATGAATGGAGAGTCGGTGTGTATAGGAGCACAGGTTCGAGGTCTATACGACAACGTATATGAATGTGAAATAGAAGTTGATCGTTCGAAATCTGATACTATAGATTCTAACTGTGATTGCTCTTATAACTATGACTGTCAGCACATAGTAGCGCTACTGTTTTACTTAGAGAAATATTTCAATGAAATGGTGGTGGCCTACTCTCAGGAGGCTGATTTAGAGACGAATCAAGAAATAAATGAAGAAGTTAAGAAAGAGCTTCAAGAAACTTTTGTAGCTGCTGCAAGTAGGGAAGAAGAAAGAAAAGACCGTGCGCATCAAAAAGAAATCTTAAGTGAATACGTTCATGCAGCCAATGCGTTGAGTGCAAATCCATTTTTCCTTCCTCAGGAATATTTGGAAAAAAATTCTGCAGAACTTGCTGTTTTATTTGTTGCTTCTAATGACGAGGTATTCCGTCCGAATCAGCATGTGGAATTCCAATTAGTTTTACGTCTTCCTGGCCGTTCTAAGCCATTTTATATTTCAAATATTAAAACTTTCCTTGAAGGAGTTTTGTATCAAGAACCGATAATCCTTAATGGTCGTCGTTTCTTCTTCACAATGCAATCTTTCAATGTTTCCGATCGCAAACTTATAGATTTATTGATCCGTTATGTTCGTTATGCGAATCAAGCCCCTGAAGAAAAGTTATTGAAATCAGCCTATCTGACGTTGACATCATTAGGTGTGATTTTGGCAAAAATGTATGAACATCAGATGGCAGATCGTGGTGGGGGACAAGTCGGAGAGAAAGAAAGTTTTTCAGGTATGTTTTGTGGGAACCTTGAAGAACCTTTATATTGGTCGGCTTCTGCCGCTAAGATGAAGTTTGATTTAGATTTTTTCGATACCCCCTACAAGGCACTATTAATGACGCCATTAATTCTTGTGGATGATGAAACTCTTCAGCCTGAACAGGCGATTCTTTTAGAGTCTAATGTACCTGGAATTATCCACAATAATGTCTACCATCATTTTGCTCCTCAGATTCGACGAGCACATTTACGTTCTTTCTTAAGGCTGCGAGATATCACGATTCCGGAAGCTTTGTTCGGATCTTTCCGGGAAAATGCGCTTCCTGTGTTTAAGGAATACGCTGAGGTTTCTAATGTTGAAGTTTTAAATCCCTTTGTTACTCTTCCTTATGTTGAGGATATCCGTGGAGTCTGCAATATAAGTTATTTAGATGGGGAGTTAGAAGCGAAGTTACATTTTATCTATGATTCGCTCACGATTCCTGCGGCTTCGTTTGCTTTAAAATACCAAGATGTTCATGCGTTTATTCGTGATGATGGAATTTTAGCTAGGAATCTTGTTGAAGAACGTAAGATTACAGAAGAGGTTTTCTCAGGCTTTATTTATGACGAGCGCGACGGTGCTTTTCATGTAAAAAGTGAAAAGAAGATCGTGGAGTTTATGACAGAAACGATCCCGAATAATCAGCATAGGATTACATTTAACTGCCCTGAGACGCTCTCGGATCAATTTATTTATGATGAAACAGTCTTTGATCTTTCCTTTAAAGAGAGTTCAGAAGTTAATACTTATGAAGCCGAGCTCAAAGTTAATGGCTTACTGAAGGGAATTAGCTTAGACTTACTTTGGGATTGTATAAGTGCTAAAAAGCGTTTCCTAGAGTTGCCTAAGAAAGGCCGTAATGTAAAAACTCCTAGAAGGGGTAGAGCTTCTAGCACTACGAAACTTCCATGTATTTTAGTTTTAGATTTAGAAAAGATCTCTCCAGTTGTTCAGATTTTTAATGAAATAGGCTTTAAGGTTCTTGATAACTTTGTAGAAAAGTGTCCTTTATGGAGTTTGACAGGCATTTCTCCTGAGATTTTCAAAGGTTTACCAGTCAATTTTACAATGACGGATAAACTTGCTGAGATACAAAAGCAAATTCGTGGAGAAGTCGCTTTTGATTTCCAAGCTGTTCCTGAACAAATACAGGCGACATTGCGTAGTTACCAAACAGAAGGAATTCACTGGTTAGAGCGTCTTAGAAAAATGCATTTAAACGGTATTCTTGCTGATGATATGGGCCTTGGAAAGACCCTGCAAGCAATTATTGCCATTACACAAAGTAGATTAGAGAAGGGAAAGGGATGTTCTCTCATCGTCTGTCCAACATCCTTAGTATATAACTGGAAAGAAGAATTTCGCAAGTTCAATCCAGAATTTAAAACTATGATAGTGGATGGAATTCCTTCTCATAGACGTAGACAGTTGGCAGCTTTGTCGGAATATGATGTTGCTATTACTTCTTATAATCTGTTGCAAAAGGACATCGACACCTATAAGGATTTTGTCTTTGACTATGTAGTTTTAGACGAAGCCCATCATATTAAGAACCGCACGACGCGTAATGCGAAATCTGTAAAAATGATTCGTTCGGGACATAGGTTAATCTTAACAGGTACTCCTATCGAAAATTCTCTCGAAGAATTATGGAGCTTGTTCGACTTCTTGATGCCTGGTTTATTGAGTAGTTACGACCGCTTTGTTGGTAAGTATATCCGCACAGGCAATTACATGGGGAATAAGACCGACAATATGGTTGCTTTGAAGAAGAAGGTCGCGCCATTTATTCTTCGTCGCATGAAAGAAGATGTATTGGAAGATTTACCGCCTGTTTCAGAAATTCTGTACCATTGTCATCTTACAGATTCTCAGAAAGAGTTGTACCATTCGTATGCTGCTTCAGCGAAGAAAGAGCTTTCTCGTTTGGTTAAACAAGAAGGATTCGATCGTATACACATCCATGTTCTTGCAACGCTTACACGTTTAAAACAAATCTGCTGCCATCCAGCTATCTTTGCAAAAGATGTTCCTGAACCAGGCGATTCTGCAAAGTATGATTTGCTGATGGATCTTCTTTCTTCTCTTGTTGAGACGGGGCATAAAACGGTTCTCTTTAGTCAATACACCAAGATGTTAAGCATCATCAAAAAAGACCTAGAGGCTCGTGGAGTGCGCTTTGTTTATTTAGATGGTTCCACCAAGAACAGATTGGAGTTAGTCAATCAGTTTAACGAGGATCCGGGATTACTAGTTTTCCTGATTTCCTTAAAAGCTGGAGGAACAGGATTGAACCTTGTTGGTGCGGATACGGTAATTCACTATGATATGTGGTGGAACCCTGCTGTAGAAAATCAAGCTACCGATCGGGTGCATCGTATAGGGCAGAATCGCTCAGTGTCTTCATATAAGCTAGTTACGTTAAATACCATTGAGGAAAAAATTCTATCTCTTCAAAACAGGAAAAAGAGCCTTGTAAAGAAAGTGATCAACTCTGATGATGAAGTCGTTTCCAAGTTGACTTGGGAAGAAGTGCTAGAATTGCTACAGATATGATGCTATGAGCCCACATCGAAGCTTATTTAAAATTAAAAATCTTTCCAATCGATTGTACAACAAGACTTTAGGCCGTTTTGATAAAGTTTTCAACTTTTTTTCTGGCAACGTTGGTATCGATTTAGGAACTGCGAACACCTTAGTATATGTTCGTGGACGGGGTATTGTTCTTAGTGAACCTTCTGTAGTTGCTGTCGATGCTCAAACGCATACAGTGCTTGCTGTTGGTCACAAAGCTAAGGCTATGTTGGGGAAAACCCCAAGGAAAATCATGGCGGTCCGGCCTATGAAAGACGGTGTGATTGCAGATTTTGAAATAGCAGAGGGAATGTTAAAAGCGTTGATCAAACGTGTAACGCCTTCTCGCAGTATGTTCCGACCAAGAATTCTCATTGCTGTACCTTCGGGGATTACTGGTGTGGAAAAGCGTGCTGTTGAAGACTCTGCTTTACATGCTGGAGCTCAGGAGGTGATTTTAATAGAAGAGCCTATGGCTGCTGCTATTGGTGTGGATCTTCCTGTTCACGAACCCGCTGCAAGTATGATTATTGATATTGGTGGTGGAACTACGGAGATTGCTATTATTTCTCTAGGAGGAATTGTAGAATCTCGTTCTTTACGTATTGCTGGTGATGAATTCGATGAATGCATTATCAATTACATGCGTCGTACGTATAATCTTATGATTGGTCCCCGTACTGCTGAAGAAATTAAGATCACCATTGGTTCTGCGTATCCTTTGGGAGATCATGAACTTGAAATGGAAGTTCGCGGTCGTGATCAGGTGGCAGGACTGCCAATTACAAAAAGGATTAACTCTGTTGAAATTCGTGAATGTTTAGCAGAGCCTATCCAACAAATTATCGAATGCGTCCGTTTAACTTTAGAGAAGTGTCCTCCCGAACTTTCTGCTGATTTAGTTGAGCGTGGTATGGTATTGGCTGGGGGTGGGGCCTTGATTAAAGGTCTCGATAAAGCTTTGAGTAAAAATACAGGACTTTCTGTAATTACTGCACCTCATCCTTTACTTGCTGTTTGTCTAGGAACAGGAAAGGCTTTAGAACACTTAGATCAATTCAAAAAACGCAAAGGGAATATGGTATGACCAGTGCATGGAGTAGTGAAATTCAGCATGAAGGTTTAAAACAATGGATCCAAGAAGTTGCTGAATTAGTAACTCCTGACGACATTCGTATATGTAATGGCTCCGATTCTGAATATGCTGAAGTTTATGGCATAATGGAAAAATCAGGAGTGGCTATTCCTTTAAATCCTGACGTACACCCCAACTGTTTTTTAGTACGTTCTTCTCCTGAAGATGTTGCGCGTGTTGAGCAGTTTACTTTTATTTGCACTACAAAAAAAGAGGATGCAGGTCCTACAAATAATTGGCGGGATCCTCAAGAGATGCGTCAGGAATTACAAGGTCTTTTCCGTGGGTGTATGCGTGGAAGAACCTTATATGTGATTCCTTTTTGCATGGGACCATTAAATTCTCCATTTTCTCTTATTGGTGTTGAACTTACTGATTCTCCATACGTTGTTTGTTCTATGAAGATCATGACGCGGATGGGAGCGGAGGTATTAAAATCTCTAGGAACAACAGGTTCTTTCCATAAGTGTCTACACAGTGTGGGTGCCCCCTTATCTCCAGGTGAAAAAGATGTTGCCTGGCCTTGCAATCCTAAGAATATGCGTATCGTGCATTTCCAAGATGACAGTAGTGTCATGTCTTTTGGTAGTGGTTATGGGGGTAATGCTTTACTTGGGAAGAAAAGCGTAGCATTACGTTTAGCTTCTTATATAGCTCGTTCGCAAGGTTGGCTTGCGGAGCATATGTTAATTATCGGTGTGACTAATCCTGAAGGGCAGAAGAAGTATTTCGCAGCTTCTTTCCCTAGTGCTTGTGGTAAAACCAACTTGGCTATGCTCATGCCTAAAATTCCTGGTTGGGAAGTCGAATGTATTGGCGATGACATTGCTTGGATACGTCCTGGTCCTGATGGCAGGTTATATGCTGTAAATCCCGAGTTTGGTTTCTTTGGTGTTGCTCCGGGAACATCGGAAACGACAAATCCTAATGCTTTAGCTACTTGCAAAACTAATTCGGTCTTTACTAACGTTGCTTTAACGCCAGATGGGAACGTTTGGTGGGAAGGGTTAACGAGTCAGCCTCCTGAAGGCCTTATAGATTGGCGTGGGAATCCGTGGCAACCTGGAGGGGCTCCTGCAGCACATCCGAATTCTAGATTTACGGCTCCTGTAAAACAGTGTCCTGTTTTAGATCCTCAATGGAATAGTCCAGAAGGTGTACCTATAGAGGCGATTATTTTTGGTGGTCGTCGTTCTGAGACTATACCTTTAGTTTATGAGGCTTTAAGTTGGCAGCATGGGGTTACCATTGGTGCCAGCATGTCTTCGGCGACTACTGCAGCTATTGTTGGCGAGCAGGGTAAGTTACGCCATGATCCTTTTGCTATGTTGCCTTTCTGTGGTTACAACATGGCACATTATTTTGATCATTGGCTATCCTTTGCTTCTAATACAAGTTTAAAACTACCAAAGATCTATGGTGTGAACTGGTTCCGTAAGGATAAAGATGGCAATTTCATCTGGCCAGGATTTAGTGACAATCTTCGTGTTATAGAATGGATTTTCCGAAGGACAAACGGCGAAGAGTCCATCGCTAAGAAAACACCTATTGGTTATCTACCAGAGGAATCTTCTTTAAACTTAGAGGGCCTCAACTTATCTTCACAAGCTCTTCAGGATCTACTATCTGTAGATGTTTCTGGATGGCTTAAAGAGGTTGCTAATGTTCGTGAGTACTGTAAGATCTTCGGGTCAGACCTTCCTCAAACAATCACGGATGAGTTATTCAGAATAGAAAGAGAATTAAAATAATTAAATAATCAAAGTCACTTGTTATTTATGTTTTAGTTTTAAAGTTAATTATTTTTTATTTTTTGAAATATTTTTTTATTTTAAAATTAGAAAAATAATTAATCTCTTCTGGATAAATTACAGTGACGGTACAACCATCCTACATTACTTTTAATCGCAATGTAACGGCGGCACTACTTGGTGATCAGGTAGATATGACAATGCCGTTTTCTAGTTCTGTGTTTCTTTTTCAAGAATTAGATCAGAAGGCAAAAGGATTAAAATACGCGCTTGGTTTGTTGCAAGAAGCAGAGACTAAGTTGCCCGTAGCGCAAATTTCTTCGGAGTTTGTAGATGCTGCCTTTAAAAATATCCCTGAAGAGAAAATTGCATTTCCGAATGTGGATTATGATTCTATGAAAGTAGATGAGATCTTAGCCAATCCAAATCTTGCTGCTGCAAAACTTTATATAGAGGGACTTGAGAGGAGTTTTGATGATTGGCTGAAGGATATTGATCAGGGGGGGATTTTTAATCCTACAGAAGCTGAAAAGACATTAGTTCAAGAATATAGAATAAGATTAAGTACGTTAAAACAGGCCTTTACAGAAGGAAACCCTACAGATGCTCAATACACATCTCTATATGGCTTAGCTAAGGAATTTGTAGGGACAATAGAAAAGCTAGAGGGAAAAGACGCACCGCCAAAAAGTAAGGTTATCAATTTTTGGCAGAACATGATGGTGGTTTACAATGCCATGATCTCTTTGTCTTATCCTGTTTCTGAACAATTAAATATTAAAATTGCTGAGTGCTCATTAAATATTGAAGAAGCGAATAAAGTTATTGAGCTCATACGTCAGTTTTCAAGTTCCCTTAAAGATCTACTCAATCCTGTTTGGGATATCTCTTCAACAGCAACTAATTTAACAGGTTCTGGTTATAACGCTATGCAAGGTGGTATGACGCGGACGTACATAGTGCTTGCTGGAGTGTATCGTATGCTTATGGATAAATATTCAAGTAATGCAGCCGATACTATGCCTACAGAAGTTAAAGCTGGGGTGACCACTTTTATAAATGCTATGGGTGGGCTGAAGATGGGAGAAAGAGCTACTTTACCTAGTTTTCTAAGTTTACTGTATTCTTACTTAGTGTGTGCAGGACAGTATGGGGAAAAATCTTCTTCAGCCCAGGCAGATTATAAAAAAGTCCTTCAGGAAGAGCTATCTTATTGGGATGAACGGGGCAATAGTAGTTTTAATGTTGCAGATGTCCCTTTAAAGACGTTTGCTAATAGCCCTACAACATCTTATGAAGGGATATCTTTATTTTACAACGGAAGCCAAACTAATCTTAACCCCGAATTTTTTCAAAAATGCGTTGAGTTAATGACGAAGCAACCTAGTAAGGTGATGTCACGTTCTGATTATCAGAAAGTAATTGATGGGATGAATAACGGTATTAAGCAAATCCAAGCTCAAATTACTAAGTGGACAGAAGAATCGGCAAAGTTAATGGCTCAAAAGGATTCTATGGATCCTACGACATTAAATTATTTCGAGAGCATGAAAGAGGGGAAAAAGACCTTTGTAGATACTTCTCCAATACAAATGGTTTACTCATCTTTATTATTAGATAAATATTTACCCAATCAGCAGCACGTTTTAGAGACGTTAGGGGTACAGATGACATTCTCTAATAAAGCTGCTAAGTACATGAATCAAATTATTTCTCAAGTTACAAATTTCCAAACTGCAGATGTCTATTATTCTTTAGCGATATACCTGCGTCAGATGAACCTTCAGGCTCTTACTGATGCGTTAGGGAAAGCACAGAGTGTTTTAGATAAGGAAAAAGTACGTTGTAAAAGTGACATTGAGCGTTGTCTGAGGACAAAAACTGAACTCAAGAAAATTTTAGACAACATCAAACGTGATGCCGAGTTGACCTCTTCTCAACAACGGGAGCTTCGTCAGACAATTTCTGGCTATGAGTTTCAGTTCGAGGCTTTATTGCGTAATCTTGGGAATCTTTATATCTTCCTAAACAGTATGGAGTTTACTCCTGTAGAAAAACCCGACGAAGTTGATGAGGCTTTTGATATTCAGGTTAACAAACAGAAGTCTGACAATTGGCCTCGTTTCTTATCAGCTTTTGAAAGCTTTGTTATTGAAGGTGGTGAAAACGGGATTATTCCTGGTGGTGAGCAGCAGATCTTACAGAGTTTAGAAGCTACCCAACAGAATTTTACAACCTTTAACCAAAACCAACAGCTCGCATTACAGTTAGAATCTTCCGCAATTCAGCAAGAATGGACTATGGTCAGCGCTGCTTTAGCATTGATGAATCAGATATTTGCGAAGTTAACACGTAGATTTAAATAGGTGAAGTTATGACAAACTCTCCAATACAAAGATATCAGCAGTCTAATCAGATTTTTGAAGGCTCGGTGTTTGCAGAACGTCGTGTTTCTCCTGCTGAGGTAGCTGCAGATTATACAAAGATGAATGAGGTAGCCTCTCACCTAAAAATCATGCAAGACTTGCTTAAAGAGGCGAGTAATTTAGGATTGCGTAGGGAATTTATAGCTTCTTTAAATCAGGACTTTTTAGACGCAGGATTTGAACTAGCTGTGATACAAACCGTACTTACGGAAAAGGAAAATAAAGAGCTACGTAAGGAAGCAAATAAGGTTTTCCAGGAACATTTAGATAGGATATCTCCACAAGCGTTAACAACGGCTCCCGAACTTGCTCCTGTCAAAGACTCTATAGTTAATAAAATGCCTTTCCAATCGGCATTCGCCTATATTCTCTTGGATAAATACATTCCTGCGCAAGAAACAGCGTTATATGCTCTAGGAAGAGAGCTCAATCTTTCAGGATATGCGCAGAACTTATTTAGTCCTCTTTTAGAGACGATAAAGAGCTTTAACTCTGCCCCTATCATTTACAATTTAGGGTCTTATATTTCTCAAACATCAGACACGGCGAATTTTAAATACGGTTATCAGATGATTGTAGATCGCTATGAGGAAGAGTGTCTACATTTGAAAAATGATATAAAAAGCGCTGAAAACGCTCAGCTTTTGTTAAAGCAAATTTCTAAGAATATTCAAGACAACGCCTCACTGTCTGATGAACAGAAAAAACAGCTTCAGGATATCGTCAAATCCTATGATAGTGAATTAGTCATTATGATAAAGCAGATGAAGAACCTGATGTTAAATCTGAGTTCTCTTATTTTCATTCCTGGAAATAGTGAATACGAACCTTCATATAAGATCATGGGTTCTGACTTCTCCATCATTACATTGCAGGATTTGGAGCATATAGTTGTTGATGGAGAGATTGATATCGATAAGGGAACGTCAAAAGGCGGTTTGTTAAATTTCTTTAACAACTGTCTTGCTGACGTGCAAAATTATGGTGATTTAGCGCAGACGCACCAGCTAATGTTAGAACTTCAAATGCGTGCTATGCAGCAGGAGTGGAGCTTAATTGCAGCATCGTTGAAACTCATGCATAACGTATACCGCACGCTAATCAGCTCGTATTAGAATTGGAAGCCTGCGGTTACGTTTAGAGCACGTTGGTAACCCCAACGTCCTTCAACGCTATAGAAGAAGTTATCTGATGCACAGCTTGTGACACCACAGCAAAAGTTCGCTCTATGAAAGTTCGTGATTTTACGTACTTTGAACTTAAGGTTAGAAAACTGGCTTTCTAAACGTTTAAAACTATCTGCGGGCACTGTTCTTGAAGAACTCCCTACAGAAGCAGAAACATAAGGAAGGATGTAGTCATTGACATAGGTGGTAATTCCTATACTCGCCGACCATTCTTTATAGCTGATTTTCCCGGTAGAATCTTCGAAGTATACTTCAGGATTTGCCTGGCTATTGACTACGATGTAGTTAATAGGGCAGGCAGCATGGCGGTAATCTACACCAACGCCTAGGAAAGAAATCCCATCTTTCCAAATGATCTTTTTCAAATTTAAATCCCAAACGAAACCGTAGTTACTTTGGATTTCTACCAGACCGTCGGTAACTTGTGATTCAGAAGCAAGAGGGGAAGAAGTATAGTCTCTATAAGCGTTTAGAGGAAGACGGTAGTATTGTTTTAAGCCTCCGATTTTCACATCAAAGCTGATGTCTAAAAGGGGAATAGCAGCTGGTGAAGTATCTTGGAGAGTTACTGAGGCAAAGATGTAGCTAGCGCTAACCTTAGAATCATTTAGATCGAAGTCAAAGTCTTTTACTGTTGAGGTAATTGTAGGCGTAGGCCCGGTTCCTGTCGTATTGACAGATGTCACCACAGGAACATTCTTCACTCTTGCACTTTCTGAAAAAATATAATCTCCAGAAAATCCTAATTTTAAACTTCCTGTAAGTGCTGCTAAGAGATCATAGCTGTTGCAGAGGTCAAAAGCACACATGCCTTTTTGTTCTGGATTGATGCTAGGAATTACAGGATAGGCAGGATTTCCCGACGGCATAGCATTCAGAGTCGAGGAAGAAAAAATTCCTGATAAAGCTAGAAGAGAGAGAGATGCTAAACGTAGATGCTTTTTCAGCTTGCTATTCATTTAGTAGATGACCTTATTTACTATGCGCTATAAATTCATCTTTAACAAATGATAAAAAAATGTACAAATGAAAACTCTGTGAGAACAGGACTTCTATCTAAGGAGATGAGAAAGGTGGAAATATCCACCTTTTTAAAGATATTCTTCCTTAGTATTTCTTTGTAAAAGTGCAGCGATACCTTCTTGGATGTCGAGATTTTCATATAAAACGCGATAGATTCCTGTAGTTATCGGCATATCGATTTTATGATGTTTGGCAATTTGGTATGCTGAGAGAGCTGTATAGACCCCTTCCACAACCATACCGATTTCTGCTTTTGCTTGCGCAACAGTCATTCCTTGAGCGATTAATTTCCCAAATTTCGTATTCCTACTTAACGAAGAAAAACACGTGGTACAAAGGTCTCCAAGACCTGCCAAACCGTTGAGAGTATCGGGACGGCAGTTCATAATCGTGGCAAATTTCCGTATTTCATGAAGTCCTCGAGTGACTAATCCTGATTTGGCATTATCTCCAAAACGAAATCCATCAGAAATCCCACAGGCGATAGCTATAATATTCTTTAAAGCTCCACCGAGAGCCACACCTTTAAGATCGCTATTAGGATACACACGAAATGTCGGCGTGAGAAAGGCATTGTGTATTTTCTTTAAGGTATCTGGATTATACGCGCTGATCACTACAGAACATGGACAGCCTTTAAGCACCTCTCTAGCTATGGAGGGGCCACTAAGATAACCAAGATATTGCGAAGCGTCGTTACCGAAAATTTCTACGACAATTTCACTAAGTAATAGTCCTGTATGCTGCTCGATACCTTTTGAAGTAATGACAAAAGGAACATTGAGATTCGTAATTGTTTTTAGCTGTTCAGATACAGGGCGTATCCCTGCTGAGGAGACACCTTCAACAATCATAGAAGCATTTTCTACAGCTTCTGCCATATCTGTAGTAAAGGATAGATTCGGATGAATGGGAACATCAGGAACTTGCGGATGACGCTTCTCTGTTTGTAGTTGAGCAATCAATTCAGCATTGCGGGCCCATCCAACAACGTGATACCCCTTATTCGCTAATAAGGATGCGAGACAAAATCCCCAAATGCCCATGCCTAAGTAGGCAATTTTCTCTTTCATGAGGCCTCAAAAAACGGTTCCTCGAAAAACGCTTTATTTTCCCAGTGTAGGGACGTAGAGGTTGAAGGATAATAGAAATCGGCTTCTAATTCAAATGTTGTGTTTGGAGAAAGTTTTTTTCCAGTCACTTTATGGAAAATTTGACGTTCTCTAGCAGAAAGAGCTTCTCGAACAGTCGCGGGACTGTGGTTGCCTTCAAGATTTTTTAATGGTGCGAAGCATTCTTGACGTGGGTAGACAAGAGTTTGGCAACGTTCGCTATAGCAAAATAGATCAAAGATAAATTCTTCGAATTTCCAAGAATTTTTCTCTGAGGAATAGAGCCCTAATTGTTTCGCGTGTTTATGGGCTTTGTAAAGAGGTAGTTCGCGAAGAGCGGCGTGGGCAATAAAGTCCATAGACAGGCAATATAAACCGATATTTGCTAAGCAATACTTCAACGTTCCATCTGGATTTGTAGCAAAACGTTCGTTTTGAGGTATTTCAGAATATTCAATAACCGAGGTTTTCCCAGAAGCATGAGATTGTGCTAAGATGCCCACATCTTCGATAGCTGTCTGTCGTAAAGCAGCTTTAATAGTCACCTCGTTATTTTCCATACCGTGGAATCCACAAAGCTCTACATCAAAAGGTAGGGCTAAAGGATTATCGATAGGAATCACACTCACCATTTCGATACCTGCTTTTTTCCATTTTTCCCAAACTCCTGAGGTATATAGAAGGGTTGCTAAGCAACCATTTCCATTAGGTCCTAAGGATAGGGAGTCGGTATCTTCTAGGAAGAGATCTCCTGATAAAGATAATAAAGGCCAAAGAGGCTGACAGAAAAAGTCTACTTGGTTGGGATCAAGATGAAAATAATCATTAGATTCGAAGTAGGAGCGTGTCTGGCGATTATTTAACGGGGATGTCATAAAGGCTAACGGCAGAGGCTGATGCGCAAGTTTACTTGCTGCACAGACCTTTTCAGCAACAAGCTGAAAAAGAGGCTTTTTTTTGATAGGAGATACCGGGAAAAGCCCTTTAGGACCGTCGCATTTCAATCGAGACCCTTGTCCTCCTGCAAGAACTACACAGGCAACCTTCTTTTCTTTTAGAAGATTTGTCCCGATCTTTGTTCTTTCAGGATCTTCTCCAGAAGAAGCGAAAGAAGTTAAAGGTTGGAAGTCTTTTAAAATAGATTTTGGGGAGGTGATTAGCTGGCGTTGTTTATGGAAAAGCTCAATATCTATGGAAGAAATTTGATGATGGAGACGTTGTTGTTGTTTTTGAGAAAGGGACGACCACGAATCTAATAAATGCTCTTGATTAATAGACTTGAGTTTTTCTGTTAGTGAAGACATTTCCACAGCAGAAGGAAAGGTTACAGAGTCAGTCATTACAGTTAGCCTTGCGTTCCTATCTCTTGATGTTAGAATACTTATTATTCTTGATCTTTTCGATAATTTTTCTACGGTTAATTAATTCTAGTAATTTATTTTGATGCTCTTGTAGCCGCTGACAGGAGATATTGTGTTGTTTATAAATAGATACTTGTAATGTTTGCAAGTTTTCTAAAAGCAAATTGTAATGTTCTATATTGTCGCGGTATAAAAACCTCTCCTTCCTGATTTTAGAAACCACCATCATGCGCTCTTTTATACTGACAAGCTCTTGAGATAGATAATACTTTTCACTTTTAAAGTGTCGTACTTTTAATAAAGAGTGATAAATTTTTATCTTTGATAGAGAGGAAAGACTCGCTAATTTCTTATTCAAGATTTACCAAAGCCTCCAACTCTTTCAAGGTGTTTTCTAGCTGACAGTAACTTGATAATGGCTGAGAGAGGAATTTTTTTATGTTGGGAAGAATTTTTACAGCATCATCGAGATCTTTGTCTTGTCCTGGAGTGTAGGCCCCTAACTGAATGATATCTAACGCCTCTTGGTATGTTTTTAATAAGGCACGAAGTTTCTCCGCAGCAGCATAATGATGAGGACGGGAAAGTTTTTTCGCAGACCTTGATAGGCTAAGAAGAATATCAATAGGAGGTGAGGCTAAGGCTTTTCCCTGATTCGTAAGGAAGAAATGCCCATCTAAGAGAGATTTTAGGTAATCTGTAAAGATATCCGGATGGTTGGGGTAATGTAAAATAGCATATAAGGCAGTTATAGAACCCCGATCATTATTCCCCGCACGTTCTGTAAACTCTGATACATGATGGAAAACAGACGCTGCGTATTGGTGCGCTGCTAGGGTTTCTCCCGTTGCTAGGGCAACTTCTTGAAGAGCCGCTATCCATCGGGATAAAGAATCCATAATAAATAGCACGTCGTGACCTTGATCTCGGAAATATTCTGCTATTGTCATAGCAGCACGTCCAGCAATTACCTTTGTTGGTGCTGTTTCATGCGCTGGAGAGGCAACAATGATAGTTCGAAGTTGTTTCAATCCTGAAGAGTGCTGTTCTATATACTCGCGGACTTCTCTGCCTCTTTCTCCAATAAGAGCAATAACATTAATTGTAGATTTTGAGCCTGAAGCTATTGCGGATAGTAGTGAAGATTTCCCACTCCCTGGTTCTGAAAATACACCGATACGCTGTCCTTTCCCTAAAGTTAAAAAAGCATCGATAGCTTTAATCCCTGTAGGGAAAATCTCTTGGATAGGTTGTCGAGACATCGGAGGTGGTGGGGGAGCAATCAATGGCTTTATATGTGTTTTTGGCAGGCTTTTTTTATTGTCTAAGGGATTTCCGAAACCATCAATAACACGACCAAGAAGGTGATCAGAGAGATGTAGTGATGGGGGACGTCGTAGGGGAAGAACTTCAGATCCTAAAGCAACATAGTGCATAGGAGATAGGGACATTAATAATGTTGTTTGATTGTGAAAGCCAATCACTTCTGCAAGGAGATCTGGATATTTTGGAGTGCAAATACGACAAAGCTCACCAAGACATGCCGATAGCCCTTGAACTTCTAAGAGGTTCCCAGACACTCTTGAGAGAAGCCCACAGGTGCGGTAAGGCTGCCAATACTGCAGTTGGGATTTTTCGTAATTTAGGTTCGTCATGTAGTTAAAACAGAAAGCAAATGATCTAGTTCTTCTCCAATTTCTTGTCGTAGGATTCCTGAGGGAGACTCCATTTTATAGCTGGATTTTTTACAAGATATGTCAGGGAGAAACTCTGCATGTTTAATCATGGGGATTTCATGCGTTGCTATCCAATCATTAAGTTTCTTGTGATCTTCAGGATGAAGAAAGATCTTTACGGGAGATAAAGATCGCAAGGATGTGTGCTGTTGTAGAGCAGAAGAAATTAACAGTGCGAGCTCTTCAATATTATCTAATTTCTTATAGAGGAATTTCTCGCATGTTAAAATTGCGAGTTCTACAAGATCAGGTTTGAGTTGCTGGGGAACCTTTTCTATTTCAGAAAGCATACGAATCGATAATTTCCGAAATATCTGAATCAAAGAGAGGAGTTCTTGAAAGGCTTTATCATATCCCGAGGTTTCTCCTTCTGAAAACCCTTGGGAGTATCCCTCATTCCAGTCTTTTTTTCTTTCTGGGGAATCTTCAGCATCTGAAAGCGAACCAGGAGATTGAGACAGTGTCACAAGATATACCTAATTCTTAATGTTTATAATTTCAGTACTTGGTGTTTTACATCTTCAGGCAAATGTTGGAAGATCTCATCGGCTTTTTTAGGATCCAAATACGAGAGAATCACCCTGATTTTTTCGGGAGATTCTTTTTGTAGTATCTCTACCAGCTTCGTAATATTTATGCCTTGTTTTATTTTTTTTGATTCTAAGGGAATGCGTTCGTAAGCGTAAAAAGCAAGGTAAAAGCTTGCCAAGGCAATAATTCCTAAACTAGAAAGTAAAATGATTCCCCCAACGAGAAGCTTATAAGAGAGACGGTCTTTCTGTATCGTTTGTGAAAAAGGAAATTTCTCGATAACAATAGGATGGTTATCCCCAGAGATTTTCTTTAGCTGATCTTCAGCATGCTTTAGGAAAGATTCTCTTTTGTCTTTTGGGAATTTCGCTAGGTATTTCTCATTAACCGTTAGCTGAATAGTAGGCGTTTGTTTCGCATTTAGGCAGGTAAGAGCGAAGTGTTCCTTAGGGAAAATTTTTCCTAAGTAACTTTCACATGCAGATAATAATAGAGAGTTTGAGAACTCTCCTGGGGAATACGTATTCCCTAGGTTATCCGATAAGGTAATGTGCTCTTTAGCTAATCCAGGAATGCTGCTAGATAGATAGTCAACGATAGAAAGTAGCAAAGAGGAAGAGAAGACTTCGTCCTTATGCGATGAAAGAATAACAGAAACTTGAGGAATAATGTCGGGATCATCTTCTGTAGGTAAAGATAGAGCCACAGTAGCGTTGGCTACTGAATGAAACATGGTAAGATCTCTTTCTATCTGTTCTTTTTTTGCTAAAGACTCTAATAATTTCGGATTTCCTACTTGGCTAAGCTTAAACCAACCTGGAGTTTTTTTTTCAGATGGTTGGGAAAAATCTGGAGATTTCGAAGTGTTTTTCCCAAAAAGGAGGGCACTCCCTAAAGCTGCAGAAACAACTAAAAGGCCTAAAGGAGAGATGCCTAATGAAGCAACTTTCTTTTTTAGGAATTGGAAAAACACAACAATCCTCAAGAAAAAATAATGAAATAATTATAGGGTTATTAACATTTCATCATTCTTTATCAAAAGATGTGAATTATTGACAATTCACTAACAATGAAAGTTAATTAGTTTCTTCGGAGTGTTGAGACGTAGAAAAATCTAAAGAGGCCTCATTTACTTTAATTTGCAATTCGGAATAAACGTAGGCGCGTAAGAGCTGGCCTATAGAATTCAATGTAGATCCTATTGCGGAAAAACATCCAGAACAATTTCCTGCATAGGCAATCGTTACGATATTTCCTTCAAGATTTTCGATAAGTACACTACCGCCATCCATAGCTACATAGGGGGAGATTTTATCTTCCGCGGTTGTACGTAGGACCTGGAGTCGTGATTCTATAGATAGAGCTTCCCAAGCTTCTTTAGTATAGGGATTAGCATCTTCGATCTCTGAGGGGAGAAAAGATTCTTTTAAAGGTAGGGAACCATCTTCAAGAGGAATTTCCATACATTGTTCAGCGGCAATATCTAAAGCATCGATGATGCAGTGGTATAAGGGTAAGCTACTTTCTGGAAGCGCAGGTTTATTGGGATGTGAGCGCAGCTCAGTATCGATAGTATTTACAGTTAAGTTGTAGGCTTGTGCATAGGTTTTTCCGATAACTAAATTGCATGTGACTTCTGCAAGGACAAGTAGGAAAGGATGTCCAAAATATTGGAACTTCGCATCGATAATTTTTCCATTTATCTTATCTATCAGCCAATAAAATATCACATAGTTACCGGTAAGTCTGTGCCCCTGATTGCCGATAATCAGATAGGCGCCTTTTGTTTCAGCATCTTCTGCTGAAAATGTCCCCCCACAATAAAACTTATGAAATTTTTTCATAACTTTCGGAGATACACTTGCCCAAGAGGCTACAGGTTGAAATGGAATTGTCATACGGAGCTCGCAATTGCAGATTGTAGGTGCGCGCTACCTTCTTGGATAGCACGTCCTAAAGTTGTAAATTGTTCATCTTTCGTTCTCTCTGTGAAAGAAAAATGTAGCGCACTGTGACAGAGGAAAGGCGATACCCCACAATTTTGTAGTATTTGAGACAGAGGTTGGAAACGCTCGTAGCCAAGTCCTGGATAGATCCCTTGTTGATGTAGGAAAAAGGCTAAACTTTCTGCAGGGAGATCTCCTATAGTGGCAATCATGACATTAGGGAGCTTATTCTCTAGTTCTGGAAAAAGAAACTCCACGTCGGGGCAAGCTGCTTGGAGCTCTTTAGTAAGTTTATTTCTTAGATTTATCGAAGATAAGATTAATGAAGCAAAAGAAGATAGGCGTTCTTGGCAAGCTGTTTTCATGGCTGCTACAGATCCTAAACATAAAGTTCCCGGAGAATGTCTAGAGAGCCATAAATTGAAAAACTTGCTCAGGGATTTTTTAATAAACATCCCTCCAATATTTCCAATCCCTCCTAAAGCTAAAGAAGAAAATGTAAGGATATCGGCATCGAGCATTTCTGGAGTGAGTGGTGCGCGTCCTAAAATATCACAAAGGTCTAAATGTAGAACAACGCCACGATCTTTGCATAAGGGTTGTAGAGATCCTATAGGCTCAATCAGCCCTGTCATACCATTGGCAGCAGATAAGGAAAAGAGCAGGGTGCGTGGTGTCAGTGCTTCTGTAAGTTGCTCAGGAGACAGTCGTCCCGAAGAGTTTATTGTTACCCAATCATAGGTAGTGCCGAGGCCTTGCCGTCGGCAAATAGCATCAATAATGTATTGCTGTTCATGAGAGGAGACTAAAAGATGATTCCTCCCTTGGAAAAAGGTAAGATTTTCCAATAAAGCCGCTACGATAATTGCTGGAGCATGGGGGAAGTGGGGGAGAAAATGAAACGTATGTGTTTCTTCAGAGCAACCGACAAGCTTACGAGCAGCCTCTTCAGTTTCATTAAGTAGTTTCATTGCTGATGATGGTATCAAAGAAAAAGGATCCGCATAGGTCTCCAAACTTTCTCTTACTGAAACTGAAGGAGGAATCGCTTGTTGGTTATTTAACCAAGTGGTTCTGGATGTCGTTCGAATGTGTGGCCGGTCCATAAATATACTATGGGTTTTCCTGTAGGTAACTCTAAAGAGAGTACCTCTTCCTCACTTAATTTTTCTATATCCATAATCAGTGAGCGTAGAGAATTCCCGTGTGCAGAAATGAACACATTTTTTGAATTTTTCAATAAAGGGAAGATCGTTTCTTGAAAATAGGGAACCGTACGCAATCCCGTATCATAGAGACTTTCTCCTCCAGGAGGCGAGATTTTATAACTTCGTCTCCATAATTTTACCTGTTCTTCACCAAACTCCTCAGCAGTCTCTTTTTTGTTTTTCCCTTGCAGCTCCCCATACATTCTTTCGTTTAGTGCGCTAGAACGATAAAGAGGGATCATACTCTTTTCTTCATCACTATAGATCCTACTCATCAGTTTCTGCTGCTCATCATCATGAATAATATAAGGAATTTTTTTAGAGCTGTGATGTGTCATAGCAAGCAGCGCTGTCATCAAACTTCTAACAAGAGACGAGGTAAAGATGCAGTCTATCGGGAGATCTTTTATCACCTGACCCGCATGAATAGCTTCATCAATTCCTTGTTGACTTAGAGGGATATCTACCCATCCTGTAAAAAGATTTTTTTCATTCCAGACGGATTTTCCGTGTCGTAATAAGATAAGAAAAGCCATGATTTCCTGAGTGGTGGATTAAGAAAACTAGCATAGGAACCAGAAAACTTTTGTCTAGAAGAAAGATCTTTTTTTTTGACAATATTTTTTTATAACAAAGAACAGTGGACCTCTATTGTTCTTCTTGGGCACAATATATGTCTCGAATGGAGAATATTATGGCAAAGGTTCGTCTCAATAAGTTTTTAGCTGCTTCAGGTATTGCCTCGCGGAGGAAGTGTGATGAGATTATTTTTTCAGGACATGTCACTGTAAATGGTCGCGTAGCAGCAGGTCCTTTTGTGACGGTAGATGAAGAAACGGATACTGT
Organism: Chlamydia caviae GPIC; assembly: GCF_000007605.1. NCBI lineage: Bacteria > Pseudomonadati > Chlamydiota > Chlamydiia > Chlamydiales > Chlamydiaceae > Chlamydia > Chlamydia caviae. The sequence goes on along the minus strand of NC_003361.3, from coordinate 1,044,517 downwards.
AAAGGTAGATGGTCAGCGTGTAGGCATGACTAAGAAAGTCTATTTCATGGTTCACAAACCTTTGGGATACTTATGTTCTTCAGAGAAAAAGTTCCCAGGGGATAAGTTAGTGATCGATTTATTTGCCCATCTTCCTTATCGGGTATTTACTGTCGGAAGGTTAGATAAGGAAACTTCTGGATTGATTTTAGTCACTAATGATGGGGAATTTTCTAATAAGATTATTCATCCTTCTTTTGGAATTACCAAAGAGTATTTGCTTAAGGTAAACCGAGAGATTACTGCAAAAAATCTTGAAGATCTCATGGAAGGAACGATTATAGATGGTAAGAGAATCCGTCCTGTTTCTGTTGAGAAAATCCGTCGTGGTACAATTAAGATTATTGTAAACGAAGGCAAAAAACATGAGATTCGTTTATTTGCTGAAGCTGCGGGATTACCTATTTTAGAGCTCAAGCGTATCCGTATAGGAAGTTTTGTTCTTGGAGGCCTTCGCTATGGGGAATATCGTGAGCTTACCGATGCTGAGATTCTTACGTATCTATAGCCCTCTGTTGCTTTTTTATCATTGGAGAGCCATATGCAGCCTATGGCAGGATTAGTCTTTGTAGTTATTTTCAGCGTATTATTAGGTGCTTTTCTCGGGGCGTATTGTCAATTATACTATCTCGTAAAGAATATTATGCTTTCTTGGGAGAGTTTGCTTTCCCATGCAATAGCAAAGCGTCAAGCTTTGCTTTCTCTTTCTCGTTCGGGGAATTTTTCTTCGCCACGATTATCTCAGGAAACAGAGTTTTTAACGCAGCATCATAAGATGTCCTGGAGAGGATTTTTAAAACACGGTTACGATATCCTTTTTGCATTTCAGGAAATGGAGGAGACTCTTCCTCAGCTTGTTCATGAGATTGTAGAGTCTATAGGTGAACATCATGAACGCGAGGATATTGTTAGTCTTCTAGAGGATTTTTGGGCTAGGGATAATCTCTTTGCTTTTGAGACAGCTGCTTATGAACAGGCTGTTGAGAAATATTTAAAGCAAAGATCAAGTCCGTCATTATGGATAGCCTCTAGGCTATTTCGTTTTCTTGATCTCCCTATGATCTGTTTCTCTCGCTAGAATTTTTGAAAATTTTTGCAAGATGCTCTTTCTTACATATTCAACAAGCTTTTCGCGGATTTCTCTAAGATCTACAGTATGATTTAATAGTATGGCTAGTGATGTTGCCGGTTGATCTATAGAAAAAAGTTCTTCTTTCGTAGTGTTGCCATTGATTCCTATGCCTAAAATGATGCCTAAATAGCCTTGCATGGGAATTGTTTCACTAAGAACCCCACAGAGTTTTTCTTGATTTACTAAAACATCGTTAGGCCATTTTATCATTCCGTTAGGGATGCCTAAATCTTGGATGAGATTAAGAACGGCTTCTGTCCCTAAACGAAATAACTGACTCGCGTCGATATCTAATTCATTAATGAAAAAGCAGAGAGATACGGTAAGATCTTTATGAGAAGAGATCCAAGTTTTGTTAAACTTCCCTTTCCCTGTTGTTTGCTTTTGGGTGGAAACAACAGTAAGCGCGGAGCGATTCCACAGATGCATAAGCTGTTTTGCTGTCTCATTTGTGGAAGGAGTTTCTGCTATTTCATAATAAATAACTTTCATTGGAAGTATCCCATTCTTAAGCTATAAAGAGCATTATGAGAAACATTAGATATTTCAGCTATGTCAATTCTTGGGTATTTATCGTCATTATTTTATTAATGATGACTAGCTTAGTTGTTATTTCTTCCATGGATCCCTCTACGATTTTAGTTACATCATCGAAGGGACTACTTACGAATAAAAGCATCATGCAAATTCGTCATTTTGCTTTAGGATGGCTGGCTTTCTCTTTGTGTATGTATCTGGATTACCATAGATTAAGAAGCTGGGCGTGGGTTCTCTATATTCTTATGCTTTTGAGCCTTGCAGGTCTATTTTTTGTCCCTACCGTGCAAAATGTTCATAGATGGTACAAAATCCCTTTCATTGGTTTAAGCGTCCAACCTTCTGAATATGCGAAGCTTATTGTTGTGATCATGCTGAGCTACACGCTAGATATACGCAAATCAGTAATTTCTTCGAAGACCACTGCTTTACTTGCTTGTATTATTGTGGGAATCCCTTTTTTTCTTATTTTTAAAGAACCAGATTTAGGGACAGCTTTGGTGCTATGCCCCGTTGCTTTGACAATTTTTTACCTTGGGAATATCCATCCTTTATTTGTGAAAATTTGCGCGACAATTGCAGGCTTGGGAATGCTCTGCTCTTTGCTAATTTTCTCAGGAATCATTTCCCATGAGAAAGTCAAACCTTACGCATTAAAGGTGATAAAAGAATACCAATACGAAAGGCTAAGCCCTTCGAATCACCATCAGCGAGCATCTTTAATCTCTATTGGATTAGGCGGTGTTAAAGGCCGGGGATGGAAATCTGGAGAATTTGCCGGTAGAGGATGGTTGCCCTACGGCTATACAGATTCAGTATTCTCTGCTTTAGGAGAGGAATTCGGTTTGATAGGCCTATTTTTCGCCTTGTGGATGTTTTACTGTCTCATTTGTTTTGGCTGCCGAACTGTAGCTGTCGCTGTTGATGATTTTGGTAGATTATTAGCTGCAGGAATCACCGTGCATATCTCTATGCACGTGTTAATTAATATCAGCATGATGTGCGGATTGATGCCTATTACTGGAGTTCCCTTAGTTTTGGTATCCTACGGGGGATCTTCTGTAATTTCTACAATGGCCTCTTTAGGAATTTTACAAAGTATCTATAGTCGTAGGTTTGCAAAATACTAAGATTACTTTAGCAATCGCAAAGCGTTAAGCCCAACGATAATAGTACTTCCCTCATGAAGAATTACAGCAAGCCATAGAGGAATGATTCCTAATGAGGCAGGCCAGGAAACAAGAAGGATAATAGCTAAGGCTAAACCTAAGTTTTGTGTAACAATTCTTCGTGTTTTCTTTGCTTTTCTTATGATCCACGGCAATAGCGAAATCGCGTCATGGAGGAGAACAATATCTGCAGCTTCTATAGCTGTAGCACTTCCTGCCTCTCCCATAGCTACACCAACCGTCGCTTGAGCGAGAGCAGGAGCATCGTTAATCCCATCACCGACCATAAGGATATGACGTTGTTTAGCAAGTTCACGGACTTTTTCTAATTTATCATCAGGAGATAGATCAGAAAAGACTTCAGAAATTCCTAAGAGCTTAGCCGTATTTTCTGCACTAATATGATGGTCTCCAGTCAACATGGTGATCGGATAACCTTCATCCTTGAGTTCTTTGACGATTTTCCCCGCATCCTGACGTGGGGTATCTTTAAAATAAAATAATGCGCAACTGCCTTGTAAATAAGCCAGAGAACAGATTTCCCCGCGTTGTCTGGCAGTATGCACACGCTCTTCTAATTCCTGAACATACTCTTTAGGGACATTTTGTAAGGCAGTATCGACTCTTCCTACAAATGCCTCTTGACCTTGGAACATCCCCCGGACCCCTTTCCCAGGAATCATACAGTATTCATCAGCAGGAAACGAGGTGACATTATTCTTCATCAGATAGGCAACAATGGCTTGTGCAATAGGATGCATAGAAGATTGTTCTAAAGCTAAAATAAAAGGGAAGAAATCAGGGTTTTGAGGCCCAAAACTATCACAGCCAATACAGGTAAGCTCTCCCGTGGTTAGTGTTCCTGTTTTATCCATAACAATAGAATTACAAGAAGCTAAGCGATCTAAAACCACACCACCTTTAAGCAAGACACCGTGTTTCGCACAAGCATTTACCGCACTGAGATAAGCAATAGGAATAGCAATAATCAATGCACAGGGAGAGGCAGCAATGAGAAATGCTAATGCACGATAAAAAGCACTATTAGGTCCTAAGAAAGGAATAGAGGTAAATAGAGGGACCAAAACGGCTATAGATGTAGAAATAGCAAAGATCGTTAAGGCATAGGCTGAAGAATATTTATCCAAACGTTGTTGTAAACGAGGCTTGGATTTCTGCGCTTGAATAACGAGATTGATAATATGAGCAATTGTTGAGTCAGCACCTGTTTTTAAAACTTTCAGATCAAAACTTCCTTCGAGATTATGAGCCCCTGCAGGAACCATAGAGCCTATCTGACAAGACTTAGGAATTTTTTCCCCAGTAAGATGCATAAGATTTATAGAGGAGGAACCATGAATAATTTCTCCATCCAAGGGAACGATTTCTCCACTTTTTACGCGGATAATATCTCCAACTTGAACTTGACTCACGGGTTTTTTTTCTAGGTTGCCATCGGTGCCGACTATCCAGGCAATAGTAGGCGCTAAATGTTTGAGCGAAGCTAACGTACTCTTCGCTTTCCCAGATACCATTTGTCCCAGAGCTTCAGAAATAGCAAATAAAACAAGGAGTAAAGAACCCTCTAAGGCCCCACCAATGAAAATAGAACCGAAGGCTGCTGAGGTCATTAAAATATCAATATTTACAGTCTTATTGCGAATATCATCCAACGACTTTATCAACGCTGGGGTTCCAGCAAGAAAGAATGTAAAAACAACAAATAGATTAGAAATATCAACAATGCGAAACCAATAAAAAGCTAAGGCACAGAGATACGTCGCTAAAGAAATCGACGCAGACTTTAAAGAAAGGTTACGACTTAATAACCGATTCTTTTGAGATAACATGGGACTGTTATCTTCAGCCATTCCTGATTCAAAAAAATTGTTTAGTATTTCTGGTGAAAAAGGCGTGGAGAATAGTCGTGAAAACACTATGATACCTGGGCTTTATAAAAATTTTACACAAGTGCAAACGATGCTTATGGAGGTGATGAAAATCCCTAACACCCACACAACCTCTGTAATAACATCATTTCCTAATATTTTTGCTTTAGTAGCTGAGAGTATGGTGATAAGCACTCCGGATAATACGCCTGCTACGGTATAACTAGAACAGAGAACTAGTGGTAAGAAGAGAATTAAACCGATAAGCCCTCCGAGCATACGTGTCCCGCCTTGTTTTAAAGGATGAGGGAAGCTCTCTTTAGAAATATGCAGTTCTTCACGGATCATAGTATCCAGAAGGAGGGTAGAATCCGAACTGATATAATCTACCATTTCTTCAAGAAGAGGAGATTTGAATCCGTGATTTTTAAAGATCACATGGAGTTCCAGACGTTCTTGTTCGGGATGTTGTTCTATTTCTTCTTTTTCCTGGAGCATAAAACGATGAGAGAGCTCCATGTAAGACCAGGCTTTTTTTGCTTTCAAGCAGCCTCGATAAAAAATCCATCCTAATCCTAATGAAAATAGAAGCTCCGCTTGTGTTCCTTGAGAAATAGGAAGAAGAAAAGCAAGTGTTCTAATGAAAAATAAGAAGACTCCAGTGGATAAGGCATCACTGGCTAGATGATAGATAAAACCTTGTATTGTTGTATGAGGTTCGCCAACGCACACTCTATAGCGATCTTTAACAGTCTTGAGGTGTTCTTCAGGAGTCGCGTTTTTGAAATGATCATAGTCGGTCTTCATTAATCTTATCCATTCGGTGTAGCAATTTATATTGCCTTAGATTTTTTCATATTTGCAAAGCAGATCATTCTTGAGGTAGTAATACTTCCTGATTTCCTAAGTAAGGGCGTAGAACTTCAGGAATAACTACAGAGCCGTCTTTTTGTTGATTATTTTCTAAAATAGCAACGAATAAACGTGGTGTTGCTAAACCTGAACCATTAAGGGTATGAATAAAATGCATTTTCCCTTGGCTATCTTTATAACGAGTTTCTGAACGGCGTGATTGGAAATCTGTGCACTGCGAAATAGAAGAAACTTCATAATACGATTGTTGCCCAGGCAGCCACACTTCAGCATCTATAGTTTTTGATGCTGTGAAGGACATATCCCCTGTAGAGAGTAAAGAGAGACGGTAGGGGAGTTTTAATTCCGTAAGAATGTCTTCAACAACAGCGAGCATCTTTTCATAAGCCTGATCCGCTTGTTCTGGCGTGGTGAAGGCAAACATCTCCACTTTATTGAACTGATGTACACGAACAAGACCGCGTTCGTTAGCCCCCGCGGCGCCTGCTTCTCGGCGGAAACAGGGTGTGCAGGCTGCATAATATATAGGGAGATCTTTTTCGTTAAAAATTTCTTGAGAATGGAATCCGTTGAGAACAACCTCAGCAGTGGGAATCAGGTAAAGAGATTGGTCTCCATCTTCTACGCAATAGTATTGACCGTCAAATTTAGGAATTTGTCCAGAGCCGAAAAGAATTTCACGTTTTACAAGAAGGGGGGGTAACCATAATTGAAAGCCATGCTCCCGTTGCTTATTTAATAAATAAGTGAGCAATGCCCATTCTAACATCACTCCCTGATTTTTATAGGCAGGCCATCCAGATCCCGAAGTTTTTGCAGGAAGTTTAAAATCTAAAATTTGTAATTTTTGATTAAGCTCTACGTGATGTTTAGGAGTAAAAGAAAATGTTGGTAAAGCACCTACACTTTTAATTACCTGATTTCCTGATTTGTCAGGACATACGGGCACATCTTCTTCAGGGTAATTAGGAAGGCGTACAAGAAGGTCTTGTAAAGTTGCGTTCTTTTCCTCTAGTGAAGCTTCTAATTTCTCTAGATCTTGGGAGATCCTCTCCACTTCACTAATCATATTAGAGGCGTCTTCACCTTGAGCTTTAGCTTTATGGATTTGTGTAGATAAAAGTTTTCTTTGAGATTGTAGAGATTCCGAGTCGGTTTTTAATCTGCGGACTTCTTTATCCAAATCAAGAATAGGGAGAAGGGAAATATTGGGATCTTTCTTACGAAGACGGATTTCACATTCTTCGGGTGCCTTGCGTATTAATTTTATATCCAACATCCTTATATCTCTTTAATTACCTTTTCTTACAAAGGCAAAGTATATGGAAGATTTCTCTGAGCAACAACTATTTTTTATGCGTCGCGCTATAGAATTGGGCGAAAAAGGAAGATTTTCTGCTCCCCCTAACCCTTGGGTAGGTTGTGTAATTGTAAAAAATGGACAAATTATAGGAGAGGGGTATCACGAAAAAAGAGGTCAGCTACATGCCGAAGAAAATGCCATAAATTCTACATCTGTATCTGTAGAAGGTAGTGAAGTTTATGTAACCTTAGAACCGTGTTGCCATTATGGCAATACGCCTCCCTGCGTCAATCTATTAATTAAACATAAGGTATCTACTGTCTACGTGGCTTTGTTAGATCCTGATAGTCGGGTTGCTGGTAAAGGGGTAGCCTCTTTAAAAGAGGCTGGTATTCGTGTTTTTGAAGGTCTAGGGAAAAAAGAAGCTGAGGAATCTTTAAAATCTTACATTCACCAACGGACTTATGGTACCCCTTGGGTGGTGATTAAGAGTGCGGCTACTGTAGATGGACAAACTGCAGATAGTCATGGAAAATCTCAATGGATTACTTGTCCAGAAGCTCGTGCAGATGTAGGCAAATTGCGTGCGAGTTCCCAAGCTATTGTTGTGGGCTCTAAAACTGTTTTACAAGATAATCCCCTGCTAACGGCAAGGGAACCTTCCGGAGAACTCTATTCTCATCAACCTTTGCGTGTTGTTGTTGATAGTTTGGGAAATGTAGGCCCTCAGGCAAAAATTTTCCATAGTCATGGAAAATCTCTCTATGTGACCACAACACAATGTTCAAAAGATCATATTAAAAGTATCGAGGATCTTGGTGTCGATATCTTAGTTACAGAACCTAGAGATTCTAGAGTGAATTTACATAAATTAATGTCCTATCTAGCTACTAAACAGATTTTACAGGTTCTTGTTGAAGGTGGCCCGGTTTTACATACGGCATTTTTGAAAGAACGCTTAGCAAACGCTCTCGTTATTTATCTGGGACCAAAAATTTTTGGTGATCAAAGAAAGCCTCTTTTTGGAGATTTGGGATACCAGCTGCAATCCGCTCAAAAAATTCTTCCTAAGTTTTTTGAGGTATTAGGAAATTCTTTAAAAACGGCTTGGGAAGTTGTTGGGTAGAGGAAGTAGGGGAAGAGATTGAAGTGAAAGGGGATTTCTATTAGCATCCCTGGAGAATAGAGGTGAGTAATTGGGAGGAGCTCTGATGATGAAATCCGAAGGTGATGCATCTGCATCATGTTTTGTCCCAATAGAAAAGGCGATAGCAGATATCTCTGAGGGGAAATTTGTTATTGTTGTTGACGAAGCTTCGCGAGAAGATGAAGGGGATCTTATCATCGCAGGTGAGAAGATAACCGTAGAAAAGATGGCTTTTCTTCTTAAATATACGACAGGAATCGTTTGTGCTTCTTTAGAACAGGAAAGAATAAGAGATTTAGAATTCCCCCCTATGGTTGAAGACAATCGCTGTCGTTATCGTACAGCGTTTACCGTCTCAGTAGATGCTGCAAAAGGCATAACGACAGGGGTGTCAGCAGCAGATAGAACGAAAGTCGTAGAATTATTATCCAATCCTAATAGCCGTCCCGAAGATTTTGTCCGTCCGGGACATTTCTTTCCCTTGGCAGGTACGCCGGGGGGGGTATTGAAACGAGCTGGACATACCGAGGCTGCTTTAGATCTTATGCGTTTAGCAAATATGCAGCCTTGTGGCGTCCTTTCAGAACTTGTTAATGAAGACCATACCATGATGCGTCTTGCTCAAATTATAGAATTTGCTAAGGAACATGAAATCTCAGTAATCTCCATATCTGATTTGATAGCCTACCGGATGCTCTCCGAAAGGTTAGTTATTCCTGTTTCCTCAGCGCGTCTTCCTACAGAATATGGAGATTTCAATATTCATGTTTACGAGTCTCTTCTCGATGGTATTCAACACATCGCTTTAGTGAAAGGTGATGTTAGCGGCAAAGAGAACGTTCTTGTCCGAGTGCATTCCGAATGTCTTACAGGAGATATTATGGGGTCGATGCGCTGTGACTGTGGGCATCAGCTGCGTTCTGCTATGGAATATATCGGATTAGAAGGGGAAGGTGTTATTGTTTATCTACGTGGTCAGGAAGGACGTGGTATTGGATTAGGTCATAAGGTTCGTGCTTACGCCTTACAAGATCGCGGGTATGACACTGTCGATGCTAATTTAGAAATAGGCTTCCCTGTCGATTCTAGAGAGTATGGGATAGGGGCGCAGATTTTGGTTGATCTAGGATTGACAAAGATAAAATTGATTACTCATAATCCTCACAAGTATTTCGGTCTGCAAGGGTTTGGGTTGGAAATTGTTGATAGGATCGCGCTTCCAATTCATGTTTCTGAAGAGAACGAACATTATCTGCGCACAAAAAAAGAGCGTATGGGGCACTGGATAGACCTCCCCTATGCTGAGGAAGTAAACATAAGATAAATCTAGGATTATATGAAGACATTTAAAGGGGTGGCATCAGCAAAGGATATGCGTGTTGCTATCGTTGGTGCATGTTTTAACGGACCCATAGCTGACGCCTTGGTTTCAGGAGCACAACAGACTTTTTTGGATCTAGGTGGAGCAGAAGATATGCTTACCGTAGTGCGTGTTCCCGGATCCTTTGAGATCCCTTGCACATTAAAGAAACTTCTTACTTCAGGTGTGAAGTATGATGCTATAGTAGCGTGTGGTGTGCTTATTAAAGGAGAAACTACACATTACGATCACATTGCAGATCAGGTTTCGGCAAGGATCAGTGAGTTGTCTCTAGAATTTAACCTCCCTATTACCTTTTCCGTCATCACAGCACCTTGCATAGATTCTGCCTGGCAACGTGCAGGTATTAAGGGATCAAATTTAGGAATTTCTGGGATGAAAACAGCTTTAGAAATGGCAGACCTTTTCAAAAAGCTGTAATAGTGTAGCGTTGCACTTTAAAGTGCAACGCTAACAGAACCGTTTAAGTGCACTCGCACGGCAATATTTTCAGAGAAAATATCTAATCCTCCACAAGAAACTGTCGTTTCTGAAAAGTCTAAAACAGTTGTTTGATCAAGCAGCTGCTTTTTTAACATATCCTTATGCACACGCAAGCTTTTTACTACTAAAGACAATGCTGTAGAGTAAATCTGGCGTAAACGGCTTTCAGGACTTGCTGAAGCTGTTCCGTGATTTGCCTGTAGCAAACCAGTAAGGAGATTAGGAAGACCCCGGATGTCTAAAGGAAGGTGTTCCCCCTGTGCTGTGTAAAAACTATTTACCAAACTTTCCGACTCGTCAATAGGGAGATTTTTAAAACTCCAATTAAGAGCACTAGCCTCTGTAGGAGAAAGCTCCATAAGAGTTGCTAAGCGTACCAAGGTCATATCACTACGAGAAGATCCTTCAAATCCTAAGCGATTTGCTCTGTATGTGAAATAACGGGAAAAAGCTTCTTCTACAGTAGCATGCTGCTGCAACATGGATAATAAAGGAGCGAAGTTATAGTAAAATTCTTGAGAGCAGTTATTTTCTCCACAGATATCAAGAGAATAGAGATATAAATCTAAAACTACTAAAGGACGTTTTGCTCTACCAATAGATAGAAGCTGGGCGTTTGGCGTAGTTGTAAGATTGAATAGCGCATCGTAGTCAGTTAAACGACGTAGGGCAATGAAGACTTCTTTTTGCTCTGGAGAGAGTCGAGAATATGAGGGACTCAATTCTGGAAATGCCTGAAGCACATGTAGAGCTTTCGCATAAAAAGCATCAGCCCGAGATTCTGTGAAGTAAGGTTTAAAGTTCGCAGCACCCTTTGCAGAGCATCCCATATGTTTTAAGACAATAGCAGTCTCCAAGATCTTTAAAGTATTATCAAAATGCTTGGGAGAGTTTAAGAAATGAATCAACTGCCTATGGATAGTTTGGAATTGCTTAAACGTAATACTATCTTCCGAAGGCTGTAATTGACAGAGCTGAGCGTAAGATTGACGCGAACCTTGTATTAATAAATGTAGGTATATCAAACTGCGTATCGCTATATCAAAAGCAGGAATCTTTTTATCAAATAAGGATAAAGAATACGTTGCCTTGGATGTTGTGGTAAGGCTTGCAGCAGCCGAAGGCTCCGTTAACCAAAGTAGCTCTGGATACTGACGTAACTTCTGTTCAATCCAAGCATCAGAACCGATCTTTCCTTTGCTAGAGGGCGTGTTCATGGAGGGCATTGCCGACGCAGTCGGAGCCCCATAAGAAATGAAAGGGAAACTTAAAAGACAAGCTACTAAACAAGCGCAGCTTCGTATTGTAAGGATTTTTAACATAAGATCCTCTGGCACCTAAATGTTTTGTTAATTTCCCTTAATAAAGAGATTAACTAAATGCCCCATGTTGATAACAAAATGGCCAATAACAAATCAACCCGAGAAACTCAAGAATGATTTCCCTGAGAAACAGGAGAGAGCCATCTTTATGGCGTTAAAAATCTTAATATTAAAAAATAAAAGTGCAAATAGACGTTATTTTTAATGTGTTTATGCTATAATAGTATAACTTTTAATTTTAAAAATTAACTAAAGTATGAAAAAGTATATCTATAAGTATAGTTTTGGCGGTTTGATATTGCTCTTGAGTTTGAGTAGTTGCTGCTTGAACCCTTATGGATCCAAGCAGAGCTCAAAAAACTCGAAAGACATAAATAACAAATCTGTTATACTCACAGAAAGTGAAAAGAAACCTTCACGTCGTTCAAGAAGATTATTTGCTCGACGTAGTTCATCTAAGAAGGAAACACAGAAAGTGCAAGCTAACTTTAAGAATTATGAAGCTCAGATAACGGATCAAGACAAAAGAGACATCTCTTTCGTCGTTGACGCTGCTTCTGAAAAATCTTCTATTTCTTTAGCTATGTCTCAGAGTGAGATTAAGAGCGCTTTAAATCGTATTAGAGAACTTCACCCTTTAGCTTTATTAAAGCTTTTAGCTGAAGATTCCTCATTGATTGAAGGTATGAAGAAAATGCAAGGCCGTGATTGGATTTGGAATATGTTCATGTCCGAATTAAGCGAAGTATTTTCTCAAGCTGCATCTCAGGGTGTTATCACTGAAGAAGATATTGCTGCTTTTGCCTCCACCTTAGGATTGGATTCCGAGACCGTTGCCTCAATTGTGCAAGGGGAAAGGTGGCCTGAGCTTTTAGATATTGTGATATCTCAACCTTCTTAAGCTCTCTACAACGAAGCTTCCTTTCCCCTAATCCAGGAGAGGAAGCTACAAGCTAATTTTGCTGTGATCTTCCATATAAGAACACTGTTAGCAATAAAGAGAGAGAATTCAAATGTTACATTTTCTAGAACAATTAAATAACTTCTGTATTTCGTTTTGTGTGTTCCCCGCGATTTTATTTCTTGGTGGACTATTAACATGGAAACTACGTGGTCTGCAATTTACAGGATTAAAGCTAGGCTTTAATTTTATGTTAAAAAATAAGGAGAGCCCGTCTTCTGCAGATGGTAAGGTCTCTCGTTACGAAGCCGTAGCAGGTATTCTTGCTGGGAATTTTGGAACGGGAAATATCGCAGGTATGGCTATTGCTATTGCTTGCGGAGGCCCAGGAGCTCTAGTCTGGATTTGGATAGCTGCCCTTTTAGGAGCTATTGTTCAATATTCGGGATCATTTTTAGGGGTAAAATATCGTAAACTTCATGGAAAATCCGGAGAGTTTATCGGTGGACCAACAGCGTGCCTAGCCTACGGTATGGGAAGCAAGTTCCTTGCAGGTCTTTTCTGTATATTCACAATTATCACAGCATTTTCAGCAGGAAACTTTGTACAAATTAATTGTATCGTTCCTCTTTGTGCTGAAAGTTTGCCCATAAAATTCTTAATAGGCTTGGTTCTTGCATTAACAATTCTTCCCGTGCTCATTGGGGGAAATACGCGTATTCTTAGATTCTCGGCTAGGGTGATTCCTTTCATTGCCGGTTTCTATGCTATTTCTTGTCTTGTTATTCTTGTACAACATAGCTCTATGCTTCTTCCTGCGTTGAAACTCATTGCTTCTTCTGCATTTGGAATAAAAGCAACGGTAGCAGGTCTTGGAGGCTATACAATAACTCAAGTGATCTCAACAGGAATGAGCCGTGCTATTATGGCAACTGACTGTGGTAGCGGTATGGTGTCTATTCTACAATCTGATTCTCAAAGTAAGAACCCTGTGATTGATGGTTTGGTCACTCTCTTGCCTCCTGTTATCGTCATGATAGTCTGTTCGATTACGACTCTAGTCCTTATTGTTTCCGGAGCCTATGTATCAGGACAAGAAGGAACGCTTATGGTGCTACACGCTTTTAAATCAAGTCTAGGATCTCTCGGAGGGCTTGTTGTTATTCTTGCAATGGCCTTATTCGGTTATACAACAGCTTTGACTTGGTTTGCTTGCGCAGAAAAAAGTTTAGAATATATGATACCGGGGAAACGAGCTAACTCTTGGTTGAAGATGCTCTTCGTCGCAGTTATACCTTTCGGAGGGATCATAGATATGCGATTGATCTGGAGTCTGTCTGATACAGGGTTTGCAGGTATGGTAATTCTAAATTCTATAGCTTTAGTAGCTTTATTTAAGGATGTGCTATCTACAAATCGGGAAGTTGCCCTACTTAAAATGGAAGCAGGTGCTAAATCCAATGTTTTGCCAAATCTAGATATCTAAATGGAGATCAATTATGCAGCTACTATCACCAGCATTTGATTATGGAAAACCGATTCCGAGAAAGTACACATGTCAAGGCGTGAATATTTCTCCACCCTTAATATTCAAAGATATTCCCGCAGAGGCAAAGAGCATAGCATTGATCGTTGAAGATCCTGATGTGCCCCAAAATTTACGAGCTGATGGTCTATGGATTCACTGGTTGGTATATAACTTGTCTCCAACCATAACCGAGCTAGTAGAAGGAGCAAATATTTTTGCTGTTCAAGGATTGAATACCTCAGGAAAAGCATGTTATGAAGGGCCATGTCCACCTGATAGACAGCATCGATACTTCTTCTACTGCTACGCTTTAGATACCATCTTGCCATCAGAAGAAAATGTCACCAAGGATCAGCTTCTTGAAGTGATGGAAAGTCATGTTATCGATAATGCTGAATTAATGGGAACCTACGAGAAAAGCTAAAAATCTACTCTTCTTCAGGAATAAACTCTTCTCGTTTTTTCCTATGCTTCCAGTATAGCGGGCCATAATGATAGGATAATTCCTCGCCCGCTTCAATTGCTTGAATTGTTCTAATAATCACATGAAACAATCCGTTTTGGAAAACGCCTATGGCTTCCACATTAGGTTTGTCGCTATGATTAATAAAGCGGGTAAAATTGCCCTGCCGACCACTATCGATAGTGAAATAACGCCATAGCCATGAAGATAAGGGATAACGGAAACAATAATCATTTTCATCCATCCAAATCGCTTGCCGGCGACGCAGTATTCCCGTGTATTCACCAATATAGGTCCAAGCAGGAATCCGCTCTCGAGCAAAAACCCCATAACCAATATACGAACTCACCCAACATACTGCCACAGGAGGCATAGAAGGAGTGATTAGATCTTGTTTATGAAGTTCTCCAAGCCATTTGGCTAGTGGAGAAACAAGACGTTTTTTCTTAGCCTTAGCACACAATGCACGGACTTTTTCTTCGACTTTCCAATCTGTAAAAGTAAGATGAGGAAGGAACTTGAAATTGAGTAATTGCGAGGCTCTCTCCATACTGTAAGGGGTGCTCTCCTTCCAGTTGTGATCTAGAGATATATATAGCGTCTCAGATGCAGAGGATTCTAAATTCATGCGTTTACTAAATCCCTGAAGTAAATAGGGTCAGAAATTTCTTGGTTTTTAGCAGCCACAGGTAAAATTGACGTGATGTTTTCTATAGCAGAAGATACTGTCGATAGAGCTAATTCAGGAGTGTTGCACTCGCTGGAAAGATGCGCAAGATAGATTTTCTTAATCTTAGGAGTAAGAATTTTCTGTAATAATTCTCCACACTCATGATTGGATATATGCCCCAGTTTACTCAGAACTCGTTTTTTATAAATATCCGGACGTGAGGATTGCTGCACAAGTTCAGGATCATGGTTTGCCTCTATAAGCAAATAGTCACAATCATAAAGTTCGTGAACTACCCACGAGGTTACCCAACCTAAGTCAGTACAAAAGCCTAACTTTTCATCGCGGTAATGAAAAACAAACCCTACAGGATCTATAGCATCATGAGGAACATTGAAAGTTTGAATTTTTAAATCGTAAAAGGAAAATGTTGTTCCTGTAGAAAAAATTTTAAAATTAGGACGAACATCCAAGAATTGGCATATACTACGCGCAGTCTCAAGGTTACAGATAATTGGCGTGTTGTACGTTTTTACAAAACTTTTAATTCCGGAAATATGATCGGAATGCTCATGAGAAATAAAAATGCCCTGAATATCTTCAGGATGGACATTCATAGACAATAGCCCATGAGTCACACACTGCTTGCTAATACCCAAATCTATCAAAATTTTACAGGAGTCCGTTCCTAAATAGGTACAGTTCCCCTTCGAACCCGAGGCTAAAGGGAAAAAACCTTCCATAAACTCATCCTTCTTGTGGGGGCATTTGTATTAAGATTTGACGAGGTTTTGCACCTTCTGATGGGCCGATGATTCTCGCTTCTTCAAGTTGATCTATCAAACTAGCAGCCCTAGCATAGCCAATCTTAAGTTTTCTTTGTAAGAAAGTTGTAGAAGCATTTCCCGTTTGTAAAACAAGAGTTTTCGCTTGGTTATACAAGGGATCTCTATCCGCAGAATCATCTCCTGAAAAATCTTCATAAGTGTCAAATGAAGGAATAACATATTTTGTAGGGAAACGAGAGCATAGATCTTTTATGACCTTGTTGATGTCCTCATCACAAATATAAGCTCCTTGAGCACGAACCGCACCAAAAGAAGAAGGGGAAACGACTAACATGTCTCCATTCCCCATGAGATTTTCAGCCCCAGGCTCATCTATAATGATTTGGCTATTCACTTTATTGGCCACTTTGAACGCAATGCGAGAAGGAAAGTTTGCTTTAATTAAGCCAGTAATCACATCGCGAGAAGGCCTTTGTGTCGCTAGGATTAAATGAATACCAACAGCTCTTGCCATTTGCGCTAAGCGAATGATAGGCGTTTCTATATCCTGAGAAGAAGAAAGTAAGAGATCAGCTAGTTCATCAATAATACCCACAAGGAAAGGCATTTTTTCAGGGATCTCTTTGTCAAAAGAAGCTTCTATTTCAATATTGCGTTCACGAGAATTGAATGCCTGAATATTTCGCAGACCTAGAAATCTTAGAATTTCATAACGAAGTTCCATTTCTTTAACGAGCCAGACTAAGGCGCTATGAGCATCACGAGATTCTGTAATTACCGGAGTTAACATATGCGGAAGTTGAGAGTAGCCAGTAAGCTCCACTTTCTTCGGATCGACAATGACAAGTTTAATATCAGAGGGGAGTGTTGTCATGATCAACGACATGACAATCGTATTGATGCACACCGATTTCCCCGACCCTGTCGTTCCTGCAATGATTAAATGGGGCATTGTTGCTAAGTCTGCCCAGAAATTATCACCATTAGCCTTTTTCCCAAGTAAAAGAGGAACCTGCAGTTTATGGTTTTGTTTTTGATAATCTTCTAATAAATCACGGAAATTTACTGGTTGGGGATAGGGATTGGGAATTTCAATACCCACAGCAGCTTTCCCTGGAATAGGGGCAATAATACGGATGCTGGAAGCTTGTAAATTTAAAGCTATGTCATTTTCTAAAGCTTTAATTTTTTGAACTTTTACACCTGTATGTGGTTGTACTTCAAATGCTGCTAACGTAGGTCCAAAACAAATATTTCCAATATCAGCATCTATTCCAAAACTTTCTAAAGTTTGCTGTAAAAGGATACCCTTTTTCTGAAGCTCTTCACGAAGAGACTCTGGTTTTGAATTATCACTTTTACTTAACAGATGATACTGAGGTAGCTCAGAATTCCCCCCTGGGAAGGTTGATAGATCCATAGGAGGCGATGTCTCAACTCTCTTCCTTGGTGGAAGTGAGGGTTGAGGCAATACGGTAATTTTAGACTTTTTTTCAGCTGTATTCTGTGGCTTAGCGAATGAAGATAGAATACGTTTTTGAGGATGAGGAGCTAAAAAAAGAGTCGCTTTTTCTGAAGCATCTTGGGAATGATGACGAGGATCATCGAATAAATCTCCCTTTTCTATCGGAAGGGAAACAATCGGGGTGGGGAGTTTCCTAGGATCATTCCTTGCTATGGGAGCAGAAGGAACCTTAATCGAAGGTTTAGGGAGATAGTTCTGCTTATTAGTTAGTCTTTTTAAAATACTTTTGCAAATACGCCAACAGGCTTGAAATCTGTTTTTGAGGAATTTTTGCAGGATTTTTTTTTTAATTAAGACTACGCCTCCACAGAGATAAAAAATAGAAAAGCACAGGATGAAAGAAAAGATAAGACCTGTACCTACCGAGCCAACCAAATGTTTCAAACAGAAAGATTGCCCAGCATAAAGAATATAAAAAGGAATACCCCCTAAATAAGAAACAGGAGGATTAACATCTAAAATAAATTTAGGAAGACGTACATCTAAAGCGTGAGGTAATGCTTGCACAGGGGAAAGCATGGATAACAATACCGCGCAGCAGATAGGAATAGATGCAAATGCAAGAGCCTTACGATGTAAGATCTTTGGGGGTGTTTTTCTTATATTTAGAAAGGATAACCATAAAAAATACGGAGGGATAAGAAAAGACGCAGCTCCAAAGCAATAGACAAGAAAGGAACTCAAAGACCATCCCAATAATCCTATCCAATTTTGAGTGCATGGTTGCGTATTATGAAAGCTCCATAGACTCAGGCCTGAAAAACAAGCCAAAAATAAATAAATGCTTGCTCTAACCGCAAAGGGTACCGAAGGGAATAGTGCAGACTTAGATTTTTGTCGCTCTCTTACCATGAATAGACACAAGGTTTTTAGTAGAGTGAGAATTTATTCTAATATTTGGTTATAGCAAGAATTGCAAAAGAAACAAAGAAGATAAAGAAGGGCGAACGACGGGGCTTGAACCCGCGACCTTCGGAACCACAATCCGACGCTCTAACCAACTGAGCTACGTTCGCCATAAGCCATGAAAGCTAAGGGAAAATATTATCTCGACGATAATATTTATCCAAGACAAAAAGCCTGAGATTTCAAACATAATTCACTAGTTAAGCTAATCGAGCTTATAAATAGGGTTAGCGCATAGAGTATTTTCTCGAGTAAGATCCTAAATACTTCTTTAATTCTAACAGATGTAGCTCAGAGTCTTAGTTTTCCTGCAAGAAGCTGTCGTATGCATACGACAGATTGAAATTTTTCATAGGACAGGCAAAAGCCCCTTCTTAATTAAGGGAAATGCCGCTAAATCCTATAGATAGTTCTAGGAATAGAAGAGAGCTATACAGGATAAGAGCTCTCTATACCTATGGAATAGGGAAACTTTACAATCCTAGCCAGAACCAAAGTCAAATTTTTTATACAATAAAGCCGTTTTAAGAGCGTTGCCGAAGCTGTGGTAATAAACAGAATTTCAATAGGTTTACGTAGGTTTGCAAGACGGCTAGATTGGCAGCTAAAAAACAAAAAAACAGAAAAAAATAAATCGAAATTTTCCGGCTCAGACAGCCCTGTAAAGGCATAAATTCAATTTACGTCATTTGCGAATCGAAAAAAGTGCAGCAAAATATGTTGCATAAATAAATGCCGTTTATATAAGATATTGATTTCTTCTTCACCGCGAAAAGCGAAAGAAGGAAAAGTTCACACTTCGATGTGGATGCGCAAACGAGGGTTCAGCATAGCTGATCTTCTCTTCTTAACAATGCAAATGAGATAGAATGCAAGCCAGTATAAAGAATGCTTGTTCGGATTTTTAAAATCCGTTAATTTTTAAATTTATTTTTTCTGAGAATTTGATCTTGGTTCAGATTGAACGCTGGCGGCGTGGATGAGGCATGCAAGTCGAACGGAATAATAGCTTCGGTTATTATTTAGTGGCGGAAGGGTTAGTAATACATAGATAATCTGTCCTCAACTTGGGAATAACGGTTGGAAACGACCGCTAATACCGAATGTGGTATGTTTAGGCATCTAAAACATATTAAAGAAGGGGATCTTCGGACCTTTCGGTTAAGGAAGAGTCTATGGGATATCAGCTTGTTGGTGGGGTAATGGCCTACCAAGGCTTTGACGTCTAGGCGGATTGAGAGATTGACCGCCAACACTGGGACTGAGACACTGCCCAGACTTCTACGGAAGGCTGCAGTCGAGAATCTTTCGCAATGGACGAAAGTCTGACGAAGCGACGCCGCGTGTGTGATGAAGGCTCTAGGGTTGTAAAGCACTTTCGCTTGGGAATAAGAGAAGTTGGCTAATATCCAACTGATTTGAGCGTACCAGGTAAAGAAGCACCGGCTAACTCCGTGCCAGCAGCTGCGGTAATACGGAGGGTGCTAGCGTTAATCGGATTTATTGGGCGTAAAGGGCGTGTAGGCGGAAAGGAAAGTTAGATGTTAAATCTTGGGGCTCAACCCCAAGCCAGCATCTAATACTATCTTTCTAGAGGGTAGATGGAGAAAAGGGAATTCCACGTGTAGCGGTGAAATGCGTAGATATGTGGAAGAACACCAGTGGCGAAGGCGCTTTTCTAATTTACACCTGACGCTAAGGCGCGAAAGCAAGGGGAGCAAACAGGATTAGATACCCTGGTAGTCCTTGCCGTAAACGATGCATACTTGATGTGGATAGTCTCAACCCTATCCGTGTCGTAGCTAACGCGTTAAGTATGCCGCCTGAGGAGTACACTCGCAAGGGTGAAACTCAAAAGAATTGACGGGGGCCCGCACAAGCAGTGGAGCATGTGGTTTAATTCGATGCAACGCGAAGAACCTTACCTGGGCTTGACATGTATTTGACCGCGGCAGAAATGTCGTTTTCCGCAAGGACAGATACACAGGTGCTGCATGGCTGTCGTCAGCTCGTGCCGTGAGGTGTTGGGTTAAGTCCCGCAACGAGCGCAACCCTTATCGTTAGTTGCCAACACTTAGGGTGGGAACTCTAACGAGACTGCCTGGGTTAACCAGGAGGAAGGCGAGGATGACGTCAAGTCAGCATGGCCCTTATGCCCAGGGCCACACACGTGCTACAATGGCCAGTACAGAAGGTAGCAATATCGCAAGATGGAGCAAATCCTCAAAGCTGGCCCCAGTTCGGATTGTAGTCTGCAACTCGACTACATGAAGTCGGAATTGCTAGTAATGGCGTGTCAGCTATAACGCCGTGAATACGTTCCCGGGCCTTGTACACACCGCCCGTCACATCATGGGAGTTGGTTTTGCCTTAAGTCGTTGACTCAACCTGCAAAGGAGAGAGGCGCCCAAGGTGAGGCTGATGACTGGGATGAAGTCGTAACAAGGTAGCCCTACCGGAAGGTGGGGCTGGATCACCTCCTTTTAAGGATAAGGATGGCCGTCTTAGGATGGTTTGACTAGGTTGGGCAAGCGTCTTTGAAAACTTGTATTCTATTTCTTTTGCATTGTTAAGCGCTCGTTTCCAAAACATTCAGTTTACGATCAAGTATGTTATGTAAATAATATGGTAACAAGTAAATTCACATATAATAATAGACGTTTAAGAATATCTGTCTTTGGTGAAGTTAACTTGCATGGATCAATAATTTACAGACCAAGTTGTTAAGAGCTATTGGCGGATGCCTTGGCATTGACAGGCGATGAAGGATGCGTTTACCTGCAGTAATCTTCGGCGAGCTGGTATAAAGCTATGACCCGGAGGTATCCGAATGGGGTAACCCGGTAGATTAATCGTCTACCATTATATACTGAATACATAGGTATATAAAGCGACACCTGCTGAACTGAAACATCTTAGTAAGCAGAGGAAAATAAATCAAAGAGATTCCCTAAGTAGCGGCGAGCGAAAGGGGAGAAGACCAAACCACGCCTTTGGTGTGGGGTTGTAGGGTCGATAACATGAGATCTTAAGTTTTAGTTGAATACTTCTGGAAAGTAGAACGATACAGGGTGATAGTCCCGTAAACGAAAGAACAAGAGACTCTATTCGATGCCTGAGTAGGGCTAGACACGTGAAACCTAGTCTGAATCTGGGGAGACCACTCTCCAAGTCTAAATACTAGTCAATGACCTATAGTGAACCAGTACTGTGAAGGAAAGGTGAAAAGAACCCTTGTTAAGGGAGTGAAATAGAACCTGAAACCAGTAGCTTATAAGCGGTCGGAGACCTATAGCTTCCTCGGAAGCCATGGTTGACGGCGTGCCTTTTGCATGATGAGCCAGGGAGTTAAGTTAAACGGCGAGGTTAAGGGATCTACATTCCGGAGCCGAAGCGAAAGCGAGTTTTAATAGAGCGTATAGTCGTTTGATTTAGACACGAAACCAAGTGAGCTATTTATGACCAGGTTGAAGCATGGGTAAGACCTTGTGGAGGACCGAACCAGTACATGTTGAAAAATGTTTGGATGAGTTGTGAATAGGGGTGAAAGGCCAATCAAACTTGGAGATATCTTGTTCTCTCCGAAATAACTTTAGGGTTAGCCTCGGATATTAAGCTTTTGGGGGTAGAGCACTGAATTCTAGCGGGGGCCTACCGGCTTACCAACGGAAATCAAACTCCGAATACCAAAAGCGAGTCCGGGAGATAGACAGCGGGGGCTAAGCTTCGTTGTCGAGAGGGGAACAGCCCAGACCGCCGATTAAGGTCCCAAATTTTATGCTAAGTGAGTAAGGAAGTGATGATTCTAAGACAGTTGGAATGTTGGCTTAGAGGCAGCAATCATTTAAAGAGTGCGTAACAGCTCACCAATCGAGAATCATCGCGCCAATAATAATCGGGGCTCAAGCATAAAACCGACATCGCGGGTGTATATTTATATATACGCGGTAGGAGAGCGTAGTATTCAGCAGTGAAGGTATACCGTAAGGAGTGCTGGAGCGGATACTAGTGAAGATCCATGGCATAAGTAACGATAAAGGAAGTGAAAATCTTCCTCGCCGTAAGCACAAGGTTTCCAGGGTCAAGCTCGTCTTCCCTGGGTTAGTCGGCCCCTAAGTCGAGGCACAAATGCGTAGACGATGGAGCAACAGGTTAAATATTCCTGTACCACCTAAAACTTTAGCAATGGAATGACGGAGTACGTTAAGCACGCGGACGATTGGAAATGTCCGTATCACAATGAGACTGGTTAGTAGGTAAATCCGCTAACATAAGGTTAGGTTGTGGTTAAGGGAAATCTTCGGAGGAACTGATGGTGTAGCGCAATGCTTTCAAGAAATAATTTCTAGCTGTTGATGGTGACCGTACCTAAACCGACACAGGTGTGCGAGATGAGTATTCTAAGGCGCGCGAGATAACTTTCGCTAAGGAACTCGGCAAATTATCCCCGTAACTTCGGAAGAAGGGGAGCCTTCTAGGGTGATTACCTTTTCGGTATGAGCCCCGGGAGGCCGCAGAGAAATGGCCCAGGCGACTGTTTAACAAAAACACAGCACTATGCAAACCTCTAAGGGGAAGTATATGGTGTGACGCCTGCCCAATGCCAAAAGGTTAAAGGGATATGTCAGCCGTAAGGCAAAGCATTGAACCCAAGCCCTGGTGAATGGCCGCCGTAACTATAACGGTGCTAAGGTAGCGAAATTCCTTGTCGGGTAAGTTCCGACCTGCACGAATGGTGTAACGATCTGGGCACTGTCTCAGCGAAAGACTCGGTGAAATTGTAGTAGCAGTGAAGATGCTGTTTACCCGCAAAAGGACGAAAAGACCCCGTGAACCTTTACTGTACTTTGGTATTGATTCTTGATTTGTTATGTGTAGCATAGCCAGGAGACTGTGAACACTCTTCGTCAGGAGAGTGGGAGTCATCGTTGAAATACTGGTCTTAACAAGTTGGGAGTCTAACATAATTCCATGAATCTGGAATATGGACATTGCCAGACGGGCAGTTTTACTGGGGCGGTATCCTCCTAAAAAGTAACGGAGGAGCCCAAAGCTTATTTCATCGTGGTTGGCAATCACGAGTAGAGCGTAAAGGTATAAAATAGGTTGACTGCAAGACCTACAAGTCAAGCAGAGACGAAAGTCGGGCTTAGTGATCCGGCGGTGGAAAGTGGAATCGCCGTCGCTTAACGGATAAAAGGTACTCCGGGGATAACAGGCTGATCGCCACCAAGAGTTCATATCGACGTGGCGGTTTGGCACCTCGATGTCGGCTCATCGCATCCTGGGGCTGGAGAAGGTCCCAAGGGTTTGGCTGTTCGCCAATTAAAGCGGTACGCGAGCTGGGTTCAAAACGTCGTGAGACAGTTTGGTCTCTATCCTTTGTGGGCGCAGGATACTTGAAAGGAGCTGTTCCTAGTACGAGAGGACCGGAATGGACGAACCAATGGTGTGTCGGTTGTTTTGCCAAAAGCATAGCCGAGTAGCTACGTTCGGAAAGGATAAGCATTGAAAGCATCTAAATGCCAAGCCTCCCTTAAGATAAGGTATCCCTATGAGACTCCATATAGACTATGTGGTTGATAGGTTGGGTGTGTACGCACAGTAATGTGTTTAGCTAACCAATACTAATAAGTCCATTGACTTGGTTTTTATCATATAAAAAGCTCAATAGGCTTTTTTGTTGAAATAAATCGATCGATGTAAGTTGATACTAAAGACACTCTTAAGCGTCTATTAGTATACGTGAATTGTTACGTTACAAGAATTTGCTTGGTGATAATGGAAAAAGGGACACACCTGACCCCATTCCGAACTCAGAAGTTAAGCCTTTTATCGCCGATGGTACTATACACAAGAGTATGGGAGAGTAGGTCGTTGCCAAGCTTTTAGTTATTTTGACTCGTAAACTGAGTTTTTTATAAGGAGAATAGAAATATTCTCCTTTTTTTTGCCCGTATTCTTTCAGATCTCGGGTTTTTCATTCTTCTCACAACAGAAACACAAGAGAAGTGGGATAACCGCTACCTCATTTTTTTGTTTTTGATTTTCTGTTTTTTTTGTACATTGCACCTATAGGTATTTTTCGACTTCTTTATTTCATATCGGTGCGCCCAAACATCTGTATCGATCACAATTAAGAGAAATATGTGTGTATAAAGATATACAGGTCTTTTTATTTCTGTGTTTGAGTTTAGCTTTTTTATCTTTGTTCGGAGACGAACAGGATATTTCTACTCAAAATTCTCTTCGCAAAATTGCCCATTCAAATGAAATTCCTTATTCCCAAGATAATCCTTTGTCTGGATTAGGGAGTTTACGTTTAGATTTCTTCCCTGGAGATAGAGAATATCCTTTTGAACATACGGCGATCGATTGGCTTTTCCCTTGGTACGACTCTCTGGAATCACTTATATTCTCTCAACTAGGGTTTAGACATAATCTTGATCACAGAGATACCTTAAATCTGGGGGGGGGGGGGTTAGAAAAAATTGGATGTTAGGAGCGAATGCGTTTTATGATTATGATCTGACAAAGAATCATTCTAGATTAGGCTTTGGGCTAGAATCTTGGCCGACTTTTTACAGTTTTCTATGAATGGTTACATTGGTTTGTCTTCTAAGAGCCCTTCTTCTGTTCGTCCAAATTATCAAGAAGCTCCTGCACATGGTTTAGATCTTCGTTTACATTGTTGGTTGCCTTTCCTTCCTCGCTTAGGAGGAAAGATTTTTTATGAGCAGTATTTTGGGAAAAATGTTTCCCTTTTTGGAAGAACGGATCTGCAAAACAATCCTTTTGTGATTACAACAGGGGCGGAATTTACACCGTTTCCGCTCCTTTCTTTAGGATTGGATCATCGTATGAGCAGCAACTCTCGTCATTATACGATGTTTAATTTACGACTAAATTATCAATTTGGAGAAAGCTTCGTAGCGCAACTTAATCCTCATGCTGTAGCGAGAATGCGATTTCTGAATGAAAACCGTTATAATTTTGTTAGCAGAAATAACGTTATTGTCTTTAACTATACTGAAGATGCTTACAATATATTGGTTACTCCCTCAACGATATCGGATGTTGAATATACCTCTTTAACAGTTTTATTAAAGTGTCCTGATACTAAAACTATTTCGTACTTTGAATGGGAATCCAGAGAATTTACCGAGGCTGGAGGAGAGATTTCTTTGGTAACATCTGGGAAATCAGAAGCGGAATATAAGATAACTCTTCCTCCGCATAAGCTTCAGCTAGCTTCAAAACAAAAAACAACTCCTACAAACAACTATGTTCTTAACATATTTGCGGTAGATTCTACTGGACAACGTTCAAAAACTGGGACGCTAACCGTCACAGTTAATCAAGATCCCCAAATTTCTATAAATTGGCAATATTTACTTAACGGGCAAGTTGTTGCAGATCTAGCTAATCTTACTCCGGTCGCTAACGATAGAGATGCTGTACAGATCGAGTTTACGGTGATTGGAACGCATGGTCCTTTGATCGGAAAGGAAGTATTAGTTCGCTATGCTCAAGGGTCAGAAGAAAGATATGAAGTATTATTAACAGATTCTCAAGGGAAAGTCCTCACTCCCCCAATTAAGACAACAGAGGCCTCTCTAGTGGAGGTAGACGTCATAGTTAATCAGGTTGTAGATGTAATACCGATTCTTTTTGTTCCTGATAAGACGACAGCACAAGTTTCGCGAGCCATTACGATTTTACAAAATAATCAGCCGGCAAATGGTCAAGATAAAGCAGAAGTTATATTCAGAATTATTGACGCGCATAATAATCCTATTCCTAATTTTCCTGTTACGGTAGCAGCGTCAAATCACGCTACACTAGATGCCTCATCGTTGACTTCAGATTCTCAAGGGCAAGTTAAAGTCTCTCTAACGAATACCTATTCAGGAGAAACTACAGTGAGTGCGACTTCGAATAGCGATTCACAAACAGCAAGATTAGAGTTTTTACCAGTATTGCAGGTAGATAGTCCCAAGGTTGTAGTGACAGCAAAATCTTATACCGCAGGAAAAAATCCGATATCGGTGACTTCATCCTTTTCAGGGACACAGCAATGGTCGATTCAGCCTTCTTTACCTAATCAGTTACAATTAGATCCTAGATCAGGGAAAATATCCGGGACCGTACAGTCTGAAATTGGGATTCCAGAAACAAGCTACACTGTATATGTCGGAGATAGTAATGGCACGCAGAGAGCCTCAGCAACATTTTCCTTAGTAGTGAATCCTCCTTTTGTAGTTTCTCAGAAATTATACCGTCGTGTTCTATCAACCGATAGCCATGTTAATATTCATGCTTTTGAAATTACAGGAGGAGAGCCTCCTTATACGGTTTCAGTTTCTCCAGCTTTACCTAATGGATTAACCGTGGATGCTTCTGGAGTAATATCAGGTCGATTAGGGACGGGGCAGATTCAAGAGCAGGAATATGTATTTACTGTTCAGGATCAGCAGCGGGAATCTAAAAATATTTCGATTAACTTGTCAGTCGTAACCGGAGCTAAGGTAACGATTGCAGTACCAAAGAAAATGTTAACAAAGAATACTTCAACAACACAGGGAGGTACTAATTATACACCCATAACTGCGTCGCCTTCTGCTCCAGATGGAACGGTGAGTTTTACAAATGTTACCCCGACTCTCCCTGCTGGAATTAACTTAAACTCCGCAACTGGGGAGATTACAGGAACTCCAACAGAAGAGTCTCCTTTACGGGTATATACTATGACTGTTCGGGACGGCAAGTCAGGCTCTGATAGTGAAGCGGATTTTGAATTAGGGGTTGCTTCTAGTTTTGTTGCTCAGCAGAGTACTTATCAGAAGATTTTAGGAGTAAACACTCCAGTATCTTTCCCAATATGTGCTTTATCTGGAGGGGTAACTCCTTATAGTGTTTCGGTTACTCCAACTCTTCCTAACGGATTGCAGTTAAATACTACAACAGGAGAGATCTTTGGAACAGCAACAACAATTAGTAATCAAACGCAATATTCTGTGACGGTTACAGATGCGAATCATTCTCCTCGCTCTCCTATGACGTTAATGTTAACGGTTGCTACTGGTCCTACGATAACTGAGAAAGAGAAAAATAAGGTTGCGGTTATTGGGAGCTACTTGAATTACACTCCGCTAGTAGCCACTTCTGCTGTATCAGGAAAAGCAGTTACTTTCACGGAGGTCTCGCCAGCGCTCCCAGCGGGACTATCTTGGAGAACTAATGATGGTTCCATATATGGAACCCCACAAGTGGAGACCTCAGCAGGACAGGAGACTTTTACCTTTACCATTCGAGATGGAGGAACTGGAGCTGAGGTGCAATCTTCCTTTGTATTGGCGGTTGTTCAAAAATTGGCCTTTTCACAAACAACTTATAGCAAAACGCTTCCTGTGAATGTGGCTGCGGATTTAACAGTTTTATCTATCACTCATGGAAGTGGGGACTATGAATTGATAGTGCCCACAAGTTTGCCGACAGGGCTAAAAATGAGTCTGGATGGCACGGGAGTCACTCAAACAGTCAAACTAACAGGAACGCCAACAGGAAGTCAGACGGAGGCTTCGTATACCTTTGAAGTTAAGGATAAGAGATCAGGGTTATCTTCAGGATCCAGAACATTGAAACTCACCATTAGTGGGGGAGACACTTCTCGTAATTGGCATGCCCAATCCGTCTTATTTAACTACATTCAAGCCCATCAGATCCAGAAGCAAGTTTATCAAGAAAATGTGACTGAGACAGTAGGCTTAGGGCTTTGTGCGAATATTACGTTTAATTCGCGATATCGGGAAGAAAAGCCTTTATTAAGAAGCCGTTTTTATCAAGTTGCAAGCGATCTTAATAATAAGGAAAGTTTTTATGGGGCTTTTGAAAAGAAGATCCATCTAATCAAACTAGGAAGTGGGATTATTGATAGCGTAGGGATTAGCTGGTGGGGAAGAGATGTCTTATTTAATACTTTAGGACAGCTAGGACAGCTCCCTTTGGGGATATATAATCAAGGCTAGCTAGAGGTTTCAGGAGCGCCTTATCAAATTAACGCTATTCCCATTTTTTGGGATCACTGGGTTTTTAGTAAAAAATATTTTGGTAAGATTCAGCTTCCAAAAAAGTCTAAATACTAGTCAACGACTAGTGAACCAGTACTGTGAGGAAGGAGAAAAGAACCCTTGTTAAGGGAGTGAAATAGAACCTGAAATAATTCAAATTCTAATGAACGTATTTTAAGGTAATGAGAACTTTATAGCAGGCTGCACAGGGGGATAGGTTTTCTCGCCACGACGATCTATCGATAGAACAATATTCATGGCGAAAAAACATGTATTAAAGACTAGCTTCCGAAATCATCGAGAATTATAGAAGATCGCTCTACACCATAATTGTCGAGTAATTTTAAGATGCTACTGTTGTGTAGAGGTGGACCGCATACATAATATAAATAGTCTTCAGGATTGCTTAGTTTACTGAGCTGACCAAGCTCAAAAGCCCGAAATAGAAAATTCGTTTTCTCAGGGTCATTCTTATCCCAACCTGAGTCGATATCTTCAGGAAGAGGTTCTGACAATACTAAATGGTAATGGAAATTAGAGAAGTCCTTTTCTAACTTTTCATACTCTTCTTGGTAGATGTTCTCTTTTAGAGAACGTGCTCCGTACCATAAGGTGATATCTCTTGTGGAGTGCTTGTTTAATAGGAGATCCAAAATATGACTTCTTCCAAATGAAGAACCCGCACCACCGATTAAAAAAATCAGCGGACGGTTATTTTCCTTCATGAAAGATTCTCCGTAAGGACCAGAGACAGTAATCTTATCTCCAGGTTTCAATGAAAAAATATACGATGAGCATATTCCCCAAGGAATCTCTGGATTGGGAGCGTTGTTAATAAAAGGTGGTGTTGCAATACGGATGTTAAATTTAATAACCGGAAGTTCTGCTGGGTATGAAGCTAGAGAATATGCTTTGTTTGCAGAATCCAACTCTAGGAGGCTATTGTCGATAGTCCGATCAAATAAATTAAAATGTTCCCAATCACTATAGTATTCAGGAGCCATGGTTTGCTTCCAATCGGAAGTATTCGTTTTATATGGAGGAACGCGGATTTGTAAATATCCCCCAGGCTTATAGGGGATAGGATGTTCAGGACTAACCGATACAACAAGCTCTTTTATGAATGTAGCGACGTTATCATTAGAAACCACTGTACCTTCCCAAGAAGAAGCATTTAAATAACGTTCTTCTATTTCCAAACACATGTCATGTTGCACTTTCGTTTGGCAGGAAAGACGCCAGCCTTGCTCTAGCTGCTGCTTTGAAAAAGTAGCACGATCTGTTTCCAAAGGCTGGTCAGCATTTTTTACAATTTTTACTTTACACTGTTTGCAAGTAGCCTTACCTCCACACGGAGAAGGTATGGGAATCCCCGAATCTAAAAGAGAAGACAACAGAGTGCGACCACTATCCACTGTTTTTGTGAGAGAGTCGTCGTCGTTAATCTTAAGCTTGCAAGCGTGGGTTTTAACTAGAAATTTGCGGGAAATAAGAATGATCCCAGAAAGTATCAAACCTATAACACAAAATACTAAACTAGCAATGCTGATAAAATATAGGCCTGAAAGCCAAGTCATGATTCTAAAAATCCTCGACTTCTTTGAAGAGCTTATGATGTCAAGTTATAACTTGGCTTATAAAAAATCAATGTAGATCTCTCTAATGCTACAGAAAGTAAATCTCTATATCTTAAAGCTTATGCTTTAGTTCCGTCGGGTTTCAAAATTTCAGAAATTGCTGCTTTTAGCATTTCGATTTTCCCAGAGGTAATATTAAGAATTACAGTATGTTCGCGGATCTCATCAATAGTTCCTAAGATCCCCATAGCGGTAACTTTATCGCCCTTCGCAAGTTCGTTTTTGCGTTTTTCCATAGCTTTTCTGCGTTTTTGTTCAGGACGCCATAAAATGAAGTAAAAGAAC
Source organism: Chlamydia caviae GPIC (assembly GCF_000007605.1). Taxonomy (NCBI): domain Bacteria; kingdom Pseudomonadati; phylum Chlamydiota; class Chlamydiia; order Chlamydiales; family Chlamydiaceae; genus Chlamydia; species Chlamydia caviae. The sequence goes on along the minus strand of NC_003361.3, from coordinate 1,014,469 downwards.
AAAATGGCAATGCCTAGCATGACAGCGGGTTGAGCAAAAGTACTTTTTACTTGAGTGCCTTCTTCATCTGCTAGGAGAGATGAGGAACTCAAAAGAAATAAAAAACACATGAATAAACGAGATAACATTAAACCACCTTTACTTCGGTTATTACAGGGCAAGGTTAACACAATAGGAAGCGTAGGTTCAATGCTTTTCCTAGAGGCTATCTTCTCTTTCTAACAAAATAATATTTTCTAAGTGTGGAGAATGAGGGAATTGATCCAAAGGTTGTACTTTTTTGATGTGATAACCTGCAGAAATTAAACTACAACACTCTTCAAACTGTATTTTAGGATTACAGGAGATGTAAATAATTTTTTTTGGAAAAATTCTCAGAAGGTATTTCAGAACTTTATTTTGTATTCCACAACGTGGTGGGTCAATAACAACGACATCTGGCGGAGGGCAGTCTTGATGTCTTCTACAAAATGTTTTCGCATCTTCTAGATACACTTCAATGAGATTTTCTTTTTTATTTATTAAGATATTTTCTTTTGCAGAATCTATAGCATCAGGGACAATTTCTACTCCTATAACCTTTTTTACATAGGCGGAGAGCATGATCCCGATAGTTCCCGCACCACAATAGAGATCCAATAGAGTTTCGGATCCTTGAGGATTCATAAACTCTTTAGCAATTTCTATAATTTTTGCTCCTTGAAGACTTTGGGGTTGAAAGAAGCTTCTAGGCCGTACATGAAACACCCCAGAATTTCCATCCTTAGGCAGTGTTAATGTTTGTTTAATAAATGGTTCCCCATGGATTAAGTGAGAACGGAAATACGTTGGAGCGTTTTTTGCACTAACTTTTTCTTCCCAGATGATAGAAACAATGGGGAGAGAAGAATTAATAAGAGCGTTTTTCCATTCTTCAATAATCCCTTTTTCAACAGCATACTCTTCTCTTGCAGATGTTGTCAGAATGACCATGAGTTTTCGTTCAGGACTTCCAATACGTACAGTAAGAGTACAAAGAGACCCCTTATTAAAAGGAGGATAATAAGCTGTAAGTTCAGGGTGATTATCCCACCAAGCACGTGTAAGGTTTAGAATATCCATAGTATCTTCATGAATCATGAGACATTCTGTAATAGGAACACCTTGTTTAGGTTTTGTGGGCGTAATAAACCCTAGACTCTTCTTCCCTTCTTTTGTCTGAAAGAAGGAGAACTCCATCTTGTTTCTTCCTCGTAGTACGGGATCACAAGGAATCACAGGAAGAATCTCTGAAGGAGGAAATATAGGTGCAAAGAGTTCGTGCAGGATCTGTTCTTTAGCTTTTAAAGAATCAGCATAAGCAGATTGAGGTGAGGAACATCCTCCGCAAATGCCTAGGTGTTTACAATTCATTATTGTAGGCATGACCCACCTTTATAAAGGTTTCTATTTAAAGTAGGATTTTATGTGAGACGTGTCACATACCTGCAAGAATGTAATGGGAATATGATCCTTTGCAGATAAAATTACTGCAAAATTTTATCATAAGGAAGGGTTTCTTGGGATAGTCTTTTAAGAAGGGAAGAGGAGAGAAAAAATGAGGGCAAGTTATAAATATAATTACCCTCTGAAACCCGAAATAAGGAAAAAATTATTTTCTTAGGGAGCGAGAAGAATTTTTTTTGGCTTTTGCTTTAGCTGAGGTCTTTTTTGCAGGGGATTTTGCTTTAGGAGCTGCTTTAGCTTTTGGTTTAGCTTTAACTTTAGCCTTAGGCTTAGGCGCAGCTTTTGCAGGTTTTTTAGCAACAGCAGCTTTTTTAGCTTTTGTTGCAGGCTTGCGCTTCATTAAGCCAGACTTTTCAGCTTTGATTGATTCTTTTCTATACAGCTTAGCAATTTTCTCTAATTTGATGGAGTCAGTGCGTACTCGCTGAGCTGCTGCTTTATTTCCTCTTTCGGCTTTGTCTAAGTCATGTTGGATACTTTCCAACAGATCTCTCATTTTTTTTGCCGTATCTTTTAGCGCCATGAAAAGCGTCCTCTAGTTGTTGTTTTAAACTATTTTTACTTGTTTTAATTTTTAATTAGTTTGTTTGTTCAAATTCATGCAACAATTTTTTTAGAGAAAAGAAAACGGCGAATGAGTTTTACTTTTTTTTATTTTACATACTTCTTTGTTTGTCAGTATGTTAGCGGATGCTTAGTTAAAGTCTTTTTTGAAAAGAAGCAGCCTTTTGATTTTCATTGGAGAGGAGCTTTTTTGTGTTTTGTGAGTGTTGTTGAGGTTTTGTCGCTATTTAATTTACGCAAGATTTCAAAAAGAACGTTCTTTTTTGGTAATAGTGTCTTCTCCTATACTTTTAGTTTGCATAGAGTTTGTTTTTTTCGAGTTGTTTCGATTTTTTTTATCATTCCTGCCAGTACTACGGTAGAGAGAAATCTATCATGAAAGTATGTCGATACGCATGTAAATGCGTTTTCCAATTTTATTTAATTATGAGCGTGGGAGTTGTCTGTGCGGCTCAAACGCACCAGGTATCTTTCGGTCATTATTGTGCAGATGTGCATACGGTATTGAAGTCAGGGACTAGTTGTGATGAAGCTTTTTCAGAATTTGTAGAGCGGATAATTTCTGAAAAAACAAGTTTATCCCCTAGAGATTGGGAAACGGTAGCGTCGTTAACCCGTCAGTACGTACAGGTAAAGATAAAACAAAATGATAGGTCTATAAGTAAAGATATAGTCAGAAAGTTATTATCTGTAGTTACGATTCCTCCTCATATTAGATCTGAAATACGTCTTGCTTGGCAGAGATTAAATCCCGATAGTGTTTCTCTCAGGGATTTGATAACGCAATTTCATAATATTGGTAATGGTAGAGAAACTTTAGAAGATAATCTTCTTCTTCAGCTCTACAGCATGACCTTACATAGTAGTTATGAGGATCGCAAACAAGAGATTCTCATAATGAAAGAACGAGGAGACTACGACGAAGCTTTAAGGTTATGTGAGAGACTTTCTCATAGTGTTGAAGAAGGTGTGTGCAGTCCACATCCTGATGTTCTTGATATAGAGAAAATTTTTTTAAGAAAAATAGTCTTGGGGTTGAAAATTGAGAAGTCTCGAGAGACAAAAGCATCTTGTGAATCTTTACTATTACCTTACTGTCAGGCTGAAAAAGCCTATGCACAATCTATTGATAACTTAGTATTGAGGATCGCACGGGGAGAAATACAACGTGCTCACGAAGTAGATGTATTGCTTCTTGCTCATGCTTTATATACGCTTCCATGGAATCAAGAAAAGGGAATTCGGGAGTTAGAAGTTCTAATAGATCATGGAAACTATTTACAATCGACACTGCTTTATTACGGCTACTTTTCCTTATTAGAGATCTACCATCAGAGCAGAAATTTCCCTGCTATGCAAAGGCTATTAGTTTCTGGAGAATCTGTATTTGTTTCAGAACATCCCTATTTCCCAGAATATAGTTTTTTCCTAGGTTGTTATAGCTATGAGAAACAAGATTTCATAAAATCTCGAGAAATTTTCTTATCTACCTTAGATCATGCTTCTAGATTAGGAGTGACTTTAGCTCGAGTATATGAATATTTAGGATGTATTTTTTGCCGGGAACACCAGTATAGTGACGCTGAGGATTTTTTCCTTAGGGCATATAAGAGTTGGAGTCGTGAAGAGGCAGGTTTAGGGTTATTTCTTACCTACGCTCTTCAAAAAAAGATCGATGCTTGTGAAGAGTTCATTTCTAAATCTCATTTTTCATTTCTATATCGTAAGATTTTAAAATCTATAGATGCGTTGTTTGTAAAGAAAGATCATGGATCTTTTTCTCATGTTATCAAGGTGTGTGAGTCGCTAAATAGCAATAAGGCATCTCTTGAGGATCTCTATCATTATTTTATTTATGACATGATAAAGCATTGTAGGGTTCATAACGATAGCCCGATACTCTCACTCATTGATTTGCAAATAGATCTAGAGGAACAAAACTATTTAGAAAAAGCTAAAGATAGAGCAGTAGATCCTGAATACAAGAAAGCTTTAACTTTATGGTTGGCATTCCGTCGTCAGGAACTGTCTAAAGAAGTCCCTTCTACTATGCAGATTGGCTCAGTTACATCGTTAGAAGATCTTGCGAAATGTTGTTTTGCTTCTCTATATTATAAAAATGCACAATCTAGTGCGTCGCTAACAAAAGTCTTTTCTCAAGAGCGCTCTTCGCTACAGTCTACTGTTAGATTGGTTTGGGCATTAACACGAAAGTCTAGTGGGGAGAATTTGGATCTTTATTGTGATAATTTGGATCTGCGTTTGTACGGAGATCGTTTATATCTCCTTGCTTACGATATAGGAGATTACCTTTCTGGGAAAGATGCCGCTCTTCTTCACCTATCATGTTTTTCAGAACTTTTCCCGCATTCTTCGTTATTGTCTTTGGCATATTATCTTCAAGGGCATGCAGAATCTTCAATGATCAGGAAGATTAGCTGGTATATAAAAGCTTTAGATGAATTTTCAGAAATCACTTTGTCAGGAGACAATGCTAAAGCTTGGACATATGTATACTATACTTTGAAGTTAGATCTTGCTGATGCTTATCTTGCATTTGGAAATACTGCACGGGCTATTGAGGTTTTTGAAGAGATAAAAGGAGATTGGCAAACACCTAATCATCCGCAGGTGATCTTGATTGAAGAGATTGCCCATCGTGTAGCTATGGAAATGCGTTGGGTATCAGGACTCGCTTGCGCTTATGAGAGACTGAATGAAAAAGAAAAGCTAGCTCAGCATCTTCTCGATCATATTGAAAAAAGATTACTTGAAATGTCTTCACGAAGGGAATATTTCGGAGAGATGCTCACCATAACGTTAGCTCTTTGTGAGCGTTTCCTCCCTTTAGATAGCAGCGACGGTACGATAGGCTGAAGCGACACATCTGTTTAATCCTGGTCCTGAAAAATTCTGCCCTACGATTTTTAAATTATGAGGAATAGAGGGAAGCAACTGATTTTTCATTGCTAAAAATCCTACGCTATGCTGGGGGAGTCCTTCTTCTGGAGAGAATAATGAGAAGACATCAGGCTTTGTAGTAATTCCTAAATATTCAGAAATTGCTGCTAAAGAAAAAGCATAAGCTTCTTCGTTATGCCAGCGATTTTCTAATAATAATGAAATCACAGTTTTCCCTGGCATTTGCTGGGGAAAGACTTCACTATTATAGACAATGCCAAGTAAAGGAGGCTCATCAGCAAAGAGCATCCCATAGCCTTTCGGAATCGCAGGGGGATTCTTATCCCATCCTAGGGTTATACAGGAAAGATCCCAATGAGGTGTTTTCTTAGCGAGCTGTTTCATACCAGGAATATCAATAAGAGAGGGGAGTAATGGTGTCGGAGCTGTATAAATTGCTAAATCTGCTGAGAATATTTCATTTGCTGTTGATACTACAACTTCAGAAGGGAAACAGTCGATCTTACTGATAGGTGAAGAAAACCTCCAATTAGCAGGGATTTTCCTTACTAAAGTATCAATGAGAATTCCTAGACTCGGGCGTAGCGAGGCAAGATAAGGAGCTCCCTTATTTTTTTTCTTCGAAGGTTCTTTTAGATAACTACGTAATATAGATCCTGTTTTTGCTTCGCGCTGAGAAAGAGTAGGAAAAGCCATATGGGCAGAAAGTACATTACTATGTCCTGCACGAATTGCTGTAACAACAGGATTTAACACATTATGAATAAGATTTGTTGTGCTATGACGACATAGAAAATCATAAACAGAACTATCTTTTGTGTATCGAGGGGCAAAGAAGTCTTTGATCATAGCAAAGGGCAAACCCTCTTTTATCAATGTCCATGGGGAGACTTTACGGGTTTTCCCTTTGTAGTGGATAAAACGTTTTTTCGCTGTTTTGTCACTAGCAATGAGGAAATCTTGCAGCTCTAAATCGTGAATTAATCCAAGAGTATATTCTCCCTCACCACGTACTAAAAAACCTTTAGGCCCGAGATCTAAGGAAAAATCTTTTTGATGATCTGTATAGATAAGACCTCCAGGACGCTCCGCCTTATCTATAATTGTAAGTTCGCTATGGGGAAATTTCCTATGCAACCACCACGCTGTTGCTAATCCTGAAATCCCTGCTCCTATCACAATGATTTTTTTCATATAGATCTTGAAAACCTAGGGCTTGAAGAAACCGTTTTTAAGAAATAAGCATCAAAAGCTGTAGCGATTACACGGACAAACAGCTCTCCTAATGGGGTTACAGTAAGAAAAGAAGAGCTATTTTGAATCAGCCCTGTTGTTGCCATGCTATCAATCCGTTCTTGACTTTCGCAAAAATACTCATCAAAACGGTAGCCAAAAAGATCTGAGAATTCTTCTTTAGATACGACAAATGTACACATAAGCTTATGGATTACCCATTTTCGTATTCTATCATCTTCTGAGAGGATCTTACTTTTAATCGTTGCTGGGGATCCTGCAAGGATGTGGTTATGGTAGGATTCTAAAGTTTTTGCATTTTGTAAATATACACCACGGATAAAACTCGTTGATGTCATTCCTAACCCTATAAGATCTTCTTCAGGGGGGAGAGAGTAACCTTGGAAATTACGAATCAGAGTTTTATTTTTAAAGGCTATGCTTAAAGGATCTTCCGGTAGTGAAAAATGATCTAAACCAATTGCCTGATATCCCGACTTTGTTAATTTATGCCGTGCATAAGAGTATATAGCGAATTTCTCCTCCATGGAGGGCATGTCACTTTCTTTCATAGCTTTTTGATGAGGCTTTATCCAAGGCACAGAAGCAAATGAAAACAACGCTAGGCGGTCAGGACGCATCTGTAAAATATCAGCGATTGTTTGGGTAAATGTTGCTTTTGTTTGCTTGGGGAGACCATAAATCAAATCAATGTTTATACTCTCAAAACCTAGAGCACGAAACTTCTCATAAGCATGCAGAGATTCTTCATGACTTTGTCGTCGCCGTACAGCTTCTTGAACAGCAGCTTGCGTATCTTGAACCCCTAAGCTCACACGATTAAATCCTAAGGACTGGATAAATTCCGCTTTTTCACTATCGTTCCTTAAAGAACGCGGATCAAATTCAATAGCAATCTCTTCAACTTCAGAAAGATCAAATAAACGATGGATATGGAAGAATAACTTTTCAAATAGCGCTCGAGATAATCGGCTTGGAGTTCCTCCTCCAAAATGAATGCGTGAAGTTTTCCGTTTCCCTCCTAAAAGGGTATGCACAAGCTCCATTTCTTTAATAAGAGTAGCGATGTACTCTTCTACGATATCTTCGCGACGGTTGATAACTACAGAACATCCGCAATACAGACACATAGACTGGCAGAAAGGGATATGGAAATATAGCGATAGGGGACGGTCATCTTCTCGAAGCCGTTCAAAAGCTAGGTAAGCAGGATGCGCATCAGATGATTCCCATTCTAGAGCTGTTGGGTAGCTTGTATATCTCGGTGCAGGTTGGTGAAGACCTTCTAAGAAGTTGAAATTGACGTTAAACATAATACCGCAGCTTGGACGTTTTCTAAAGGAGTTTCAGGAAGAATCCCGTGCCCTGAATTGAAAATATAGTTGGGTTGATCTTTCAAAGTGGTCAGGTACTTCTCAAGATGAGCGAGAAGCTGATCTTGGGGAAGTAGAAATAGTGTAGGATCGATATTTCCTTGTAAGGATCCCGGCTGTGGGACTGTTTTGTAGATCTTATTAAGATTTACGTGATAGTCAGGATGTAGTGTGTCCGCACCTATAGAATAGAGATCTAAAAAGTTTTCATCGAAACAGCGGCAAAATAAACTTATAGGGGAAGCAATGCATTGTTTTAATTGAGAAATGAGTTGTGTATTTGGTGCTGTCACATAGCGGGAAAATAGCTCTGAGGGTAAGCGTAAACTTGAAGATTCAAATAACTGAATAGCTGCTGCTCCTGCATGGATTTGTTCTTTAAGATAAATGACAGTCCCCTCTGTTAATTTCTTAAGCAGGGCGTCGAATTTGTCAGGATATTGATAAAGAAACGCCATTGTTTTTGGGAAATCTTTAGAAGCCCCGCCATCTAAAAGGTAGCTAGCCATCGTGAAAGGAGACGCTGCAAAGGCAATTAAAGGAACATCCAAAGCTTTCACAAGATTTTTAATTGCTTGGAGAAGATAAGAAAAGGTTTCTTGAGGATCTTTTGTGAAAATTAATTCTTCATAAGGAGAAAAAGAAATTTGTGGTCCTGGAGAGAAATCATAAGAGATATTGAAACCGTCTAATAGAGAAAGAATATCGGCAAAGAGGATCGCAGCATCGACTTTTAATAAGCTTGGTCCTAAAAGAGTCGCTTCGGTAATGGCTTCTGTATTGTGGAAAAAAGCTTTCAATGTTTGGGAGCCTTTGAGCTCTTTATATTGAGGCATGTATCTGCCTACTTGGCGTAAAAACCATACAGGTGGACGTGCGGTTTTCGGCTTTATAACGTCGTAAAATCCCGACATAACGCCTCCTTAACGAGGGGTTTTTAGAGGAAAAGCTTTCTCTATAGATGCTAAAACTTCAGATATTAACAATTCTGGAGTTGGAGATAAAGAATAGGGTAATGTTTTCTTTATTTGCTCTGTTTTTCCATGACATTGTTGAATATACAATGCATTTCCCGTACCTTTAATACTAGAAATGTTGTGGTGTAGAGCGAATAGGCGTACTTGAGCCAAAGCAAATAACCATAGTACCTCTTCTGGAAGAGGACCAAAGCGATCACGCATCTCTTCTTTTATGAGCTCGAGTTGTTCAGCATCTTCAGCACCGCCTATTTTCTGATAGAATTCTATACGTATAGATGCCAGATCGATATAGGTATCGGGAATACGTGATTTGTAAGGGAACTCTATCTTGACGTCATCGTTAAACAGCAAAGGAGTAGTATTGTTTTTCAATGCTGCCACAGTCTTTTTCAATAGCTTGCAGTAGAGATTGAACCCTATGGCACTTATGTGCCCTGATTGATCGGTTCCTAAGATATTCCCAGCTCCACGAATTTCTAAGTCATGGAGGGCGATTTTCATCCCCCCGCCATATTCTTGTTTATTCAAAGCTTCTAAACGTTTTGCAGCGGGACCTGATAATCTATCTAAATGAGACACTAGGAAATAGCAGTAAGCTTTTCTATTCCATCTTCCTACCCGACCTTTCATTTGGTAAAGATCTGCCATACCAAACTTATCGGCTTGATCTACTAAAATGGTATTGGCATTAGGAATATCGATACCGTTTTCTATCAATGCTGTTGCTACAAGAATGTTGATTTCTTGGTCTTTAAATTTTTGGAATATAGAAGCTAGTTCATCTGGGGACATTTGTCCGTGAGCAACAGCAATACGTGCTTCGGGGATCAATGTTCGTATGGTATTTCCTAATCTAAAAATACTTTCAATACGGTTATGAATAACATAAGCTTGACCACCACGAAGTAATTCATGACGTAAGGCTGCGGATAAAGTCTCTTCATTATGTTCTAAAACAAAAGTAGAGACGGGGAGCCTGTCTAATGGAGGCATAGTAATTAAAGAGAGATCACGAGCACCCGATAAAGACATATACAATGTTCTAGGAATCGGTGTGGCGGATACTGTCAGGCAGTCTACTTTAGGATAACGTTCCTTAAGGAAGTCTTTAACTTTAACGCCGAAACGCTGTTCTTCATCAATAATCAATAACCCAGGATTTTTAAATTCAAGGTTTTTGTTTATCAGCTTGTGTGTTCCAATTAGGATGTCAATATCGCCTTTAGCAGTGTCCTCGAAGATCTTTTTCATAGATTTTCTTTCTGAAAATCGTGAAAGAACAGCAATATTTATTGGTAATCCTGCCATGCGTTGTGAGAAAGTTTCATAATGCTGATTCGCTAAAATTGTTGTAGGTACCATGACAATAACTTGTCGATGGCCATCACAGACAGCTTTTACAGCAGCGCGCATGATGACTTCCGTCTTTCCAAATCCCGCATCACCACAAATTAATCGATCCATTAGCTTATCGGACATCATATCAGAATAAATTTGCTCGATAGCTTTTAATTGATCAGGAGTTTCCTCATAGGGAAAGTTTTCCGCGAATTTAATCACCTCCTCACCGTGGGGAGGATAAATAAATGAAGGGATAGTAGACCGCTGTGCTTCTAGTTGAAGAAGCTTTTCAGCATAGAGCACAAGGGATTTTTCAGAGAGATCTCGAGATCTTCTCCATTTAGAGCCATTAAGATTATGAAGATCAGGAGCTTTATCAGAGGCCCCTACATAGCGTGAAATTAAATAAGCTTGGTCAGAAGGGACGTACAGCCTAGCTTTATCAGCATATTCAAGAACGAGATAGTCTGTTTCAATATTTAAGTGATTTGGCTTCTTTTCTATTCCGATAAATTTGCCGATACCATTGTGAAGATGCACAACGGTCTCGCCAGGAATAGGAACAAAAACTTCTTCGGTAGTTACAGAAAAATAATTTCTCTGTTTTTGTCTCCTCAACACTTTTGTAGCAGAGAATTCTGCAAGGGAAATTGCTGCAAATCTTTCTTCAACTAGAGCAAAGCTTGTAGAGAGATTTCCTGGCTTTTCGTAAATATGTATAGAATTTCCCGATAGAGTTTCTACTAAAGCACGAGCTTCTTTTAAAGATTTTGCTTTTGTATTGTAGAGAGCTACATTAAAGGGTTGGCCTTTATGAGGAACATATTCTTGAAGTTTTTGTAGAAAACCCAGAAGGGGATTTTCTTGATCATCGATAGTCTCATTAGGATAAACAAAAGGAACAACTAGGCGAGAAGCTTTTACATCACGATGAAAGACTTCGATATTTACTTCATTGTTTTTAAGATTGCGAACATTAGGGAAGCTTTTCTCTTCAAAGAAAATAGTAGGGGATTGCAAAGCGCGTTCACAGAGATCTGTAATCGATAGAAAGCGGTTAGGCAACGAAGACAATGTTCCCGAAATCTCAGAAAAATCATCTTCTAACATCGAGAGATTGTCAAAGATAAAGACAGGGGGTGTTTTAAAATAATCCAATAGGCAATGTGATAACGCTTCTTTCCCTGAATCTTTTGTAGCCGGAGAAATCGAAATTTTGGAAACTTTTCCTGTTGAGAGTTGGTCAGAAGGGTTGAAAGGACGTATGGAGATGATCTTTTCTCCCCAAAATTCTATGCGAAAAGGTTCTTGAGAAGATAACGGAAAGATATCAATAATCCCCCCTCTATAAGCAAACTCTCCTTTATCACTCGCAAGAGTTTCATGGCGATAGCCTAAATTTTTGCATAGATCGATCATCATTTCAGGATCTAGCACATCACCAACTTGGAGATCTAAATGTTGATGACCAGTATCTTTAGGTGAACGAGTTTTCTCTAGTAAAGCTTTTAACGTGGTTATGCAAAATAACGGAGCTTTCTTTTCATATAATTCATAAAGAACTTTATCACGTTTACCCACAGCATCAATATTGACAAGCTTAGGAGATAGATCAATTTCGGATGAGGGAAACTCAACAGGGGCACATCCTAAAAATGAGGAGAGATCTTCGAAAAGATCATCAATACGAGCGCGTGTGGTAATCATTACCACAGACTCGTCCCTCTCGCGGAAAAACTTAGCGGCTAAGAATCCGCGAGCTCCAGGACGGATATTTTCTATTAGTAATGGAATAGAGGCGTTAGTTATTTCAGATAAGATGGGTAGGTTTAAATTAACTGGGTCGAAATCCATTGCCATAAAGTGTTATTTAATGCGTCTGCTTGTGGGAGATTATCTGCACTACCTTGTGCAAATATATCTTTTCCTCCCCAACGACCACCACAAGGTGTAAGTACTATTTTTAAGAGGTCTTTAGCCTGCAACCCCTGTTTAACAAGGTCATCAGAAATTCGAGAAAAGATGATATATTTCCCATTTTTCTGAGTCGTCCATAAGGAAATTAAACGTAAGGGTATTTTTTGATGTAAGCAGTTAGCATATTGTTGTAGACGATGACTTTCTGATTCGGGTAAATGATGAATCAAATAGGAAACATCGTCAACCTGCTGACAACCGTCAATAAGCTTATCCAATAAGGAATGAATCAGCTTATTCTCTAATTCAGAGATTTGTTTTGCTTGTTCTTTTCTTTCTTCTAGAACGTTTTGTAATTTATTCAGAATTTGATCTCGAGGAGATTGTAAAACAAGAGCAATTTCATTGAGATTTTCATTGTCTTGATGTGCTAGAGCTTCGGCTTCTCTTCCCGTCACAGCTTCTATACGGCGAATTCCTGTGGCTACAGCATGTTCCTTAAGGATGCGGAAATACCCGAGATCTCCCGTAAATTCTGCGTGAGTTCCTCCACAGAGTTCGTGGGAGAAGCCTGCTGAGACTACGCGAACAACATCACTATATTTATCTCCAAAAAACTGTTTAATTTCTTTGGAGTTCATCACGTCAGAATACATAGCCTCACGAGTTTCCACACGGTGGTTTTCTCGGATTTTCTCGTTAACTAAAAGTTCAATAGAAGCTAAGTCTTCTGGAGCAATAGCTTTGGGGTGAGTGAAGTCTAAACGAATTTTTGTATCGTCGACATAAGATCCTGCTTGGCGAATATGATCGCCAAGGGTCACCTCTAAAGCTTTATGTAGAAGATGGCATCCGGTATGATTGTTGCCAATTTTCTTTCTGCGGATGCAATTCACTTGCGCAGTGACTGCTTGATCTTGAGAAAGTTGCCCTTGGGAGACCTCTCCATGATGAATGACTATTCCTGCTTTTGGAGATGTCGTATGGCTAACAATAAAGGTCCCATCAGAACAGAATATTTCTCCAGAATCCCCAATTTGCCCACCTTTTTCTGCATAGAAAGGAGTAACTTTTAAAATTAAAGCACCTTTCTCTTTCTCCTTAAGTGAGGAAACTTGTTTGCCATTACTAACCAAGGCTTCAATAAATGTGTCACACGATAAATCGTTATAACCAACAAATTCTGAGTTCTCTCCTAAAGATAGAGAATCGTAAACCGTATCTGTAGAGCTGTGGGATTTAGCAATGTTTTTTCGAGAACGCTCTTTGGCTTCTTCTTCTAATTGGTAGAAGGTTTCCATATCTACGGTGAAATCATAGTCTTTAGCTAATAAAGCGATTTCATCAAGAGGTAATCCATACGTGTCTTTTAATTTGAAAGCATCCTCTCCAGAAATGATCGAGGATGATGACGAAGATTTAAGTACCTGTTGGAGTAAGTTCCCACCACGATGAAGAGATTTAAAGTAGTTCTCTTCTTCCATGGTCATAACTTCTTGAATTTGAGATAGAGATAAACGTAATTCAGGATAAGCCTCTCCCATAGTATCCACTAAAGAAGGGACGATGTCTGCTAAGAAAGGTTGGGTAAATCCTAAACGCTTCCCATAGTTTACAGCTCTTCGTAAAATTTTTCTTAATACGTAACCACGTTCTGTATTTCCTGGAAGCAAACCATCAGCAATAGCAAAAGATAGAGAGCGTGTATGATCAGCAATCACTCTAAAAGCAGCCCCTAAAGCCTCATCTGCGTGATAAGTTTTTCCTGATAGTTGTTCTGTTTTTGAAATAAGGAGACGTAAAACATCGGCTTCAAACACCGTATTTGTTCCAGAAAGGATAGAAACTAGACGTTCTAATCCCGCACCTGTATCCACATGTTTGTTTGGTAAAGCTAATAAGGAACCTTCTGCTGTGCGATTGAATTCCATGAAGACAAGATTCCAATATTCTAAAAAGCGTTCCCCTTCAGTATCTTCCAAAGGAGAAGCTGCTGTGCCAAATTTTTCTCCACGATCGAAAAGAAGCTCGGAACAGTATCCACAAGGGCCTGTTTCTGCCATACTCCAGAAGTTGTCCTTATCAGTCAGTCTGAAAATGCGTTCGGAGGGAAGATGCTTTTCCCAAAGAGCGAAAGCTTCATCATCTTTTTCGTGAACAGTTGCGTAGATACGATCAGGGTCTAGGTTAAAGACAGATAAAGAAACTTCCCAGGCAAAAGCAATCGCTTGCTCCTTAAAGTAATCGCCAAAAGAAAAGTTCCCTAGCATTTCAAAGAAAGTAAGGTGTCGCGACGTATGTCCAACATTGTCGAGGTCATTATGTTTGCCTCCAGCACGGATACATTTTTGAGAAGTCGTGGCGCGCGAATAGCTCACAGTTTCTTTGTTTAGAAAAATATCCTTAAATTGATTCATCCCTGCATTGGTAAAGAGAATCGAAGGGTCGTTGTGAGGAAAAACAGGAGAGGAAGGAACAATAGTGTGATGACGATTGGCGTAAAATTTTAAAAAATTAGATCGAAGAGTGTTACTTAACATAGGGAATGACTTTGTAATGTCAAAAATGTTGAACTTGCTTCAATTATATGGGAGAGATTCATTTTAGTCTCTAATACTATCCTAAGAAAGAATCTTTTTATTCTTAACATAACAAATGTTTCGCCTAATTAAGATAAGCTAGTATGAGATGAAGATATAAGAGTTATGCAGCCGTATAATGAGTTGAGTAGTCTTGCTTTTTGGTAATGCATCCCATATAATTTTAATCTTTGTATGTTGTGAAGCGCTTTTAGGTCTGGCAAATGGTAAACAGGGAAGTAGACGTAGATATCTTGGAAAAGATCTCAGGAACTCTTAAACAGTTAAGTATAGAGATCATTCAGAAAGCGGGTTCTGGTCATCCGGGATTGCCTTTGGGTTGTGCGGAACTTGCCGCGTACCTGTATAGTTATGTTTTGAGACATAACCCAAAAGATCCTTTATGGATTGATAGGGACAGGTTTGTTTTGTCAGCAGGGCATGGTTCAGCGTTACTATATGCCTGCCTTCACCTTGCTGGATATGATGTTTCTTTAGAGGATCTTCAGCAGTTTCGTCAGTTGCATTCACGAACTCCTGGTCATCCAGAATTTGGAGAAACTGAGGGCGTTGAAGCTACTACAGGACCTTTAGGTCAGGGTGTAGGTAATGCTGTAGGTATGGCTTTATCTATGAAGATGCTTCAAGTGCGCTTTAATCGCCCTGAACATGAAATTTTTAACGGTAAGGTGTATTGCCTAGCCGGTGACGGATGCATGATGGAAGGTGTTAGCCATGAAGTCTGTAGCTTGGCAGGGACATTAGGCTTAGATAATCTTGTCGTTATATATGACTACAATAACATTGTTTTAGACGGCTTCTTAGGAGAAGTAAGTTCTGAAGATGTTAAAAAGCGTTTTGAATCTTACGGCTGGGAAGTTTATGAAATCGATGGCTATGATTTTTCCTCGATTCATGAAACGTTTGTAAAAATTAAACAGTCGCAACAGCGTCCTGTATTAATAGTAGCCCATACGATTATAGGGCACGGCTCTCCTAAGGAAGGAAGTCATAAGGCTCACGGATCGCCTTTAGGTGAAGATGGCGTAGAACAGACAAAACGTTTCTGGCATCTTCCTGAGGAAAAATTCTTCATTTCTCCTGCAGTGAAATCCTTCTTTTCCCATAAATTACAAGAAGATCGTAAAGTGCAAGAGGAATGGCAGAATGATTTCCGTGTTTGGTCACGTCAATTCCCCGATTTACATCAAGAATTTCTTTCTCTAAAAGCGCCGATATCCTCTGAAACATTAGAGACAATACTTGAAAGTGTGGAAATGCCAGAAGTCATAGCTGGTCGTGCCGCATCTAACAAGATAATTCAAAATTTAGCTAAGAATATCCCTTCACTTATTGGGGGATCAGCAGATTTATCAAGTTCAGATGGAACCTGGATAGCAGAGGCTAAAGAAATTAATAGCCAAGACTTCTCCGGCAGGAATATTAAGTATGGTGTTCGAGAATTTGGTATGGGAGCCATTATGAATGGTTTAGCCTATTCTCAAGTATTTCGACCTTTTGGAGGAACATTCTTAGTATTCTCTGATTATTTAAGAAATGCTATTCGTTTAGCAGCATTGGCTAAGCTCCCTGTTATTTATCAATTTACTCATGACTCTATTTTTGTTGGTGAGGATGGTCCTACACATCAACCTATCGAACAGATCATGTCATTAAGAGCTATCCCAGGTCTGCAAGTTATCCGCCCTGGAGATGCCAATGAAGTGAAGGGGGCTTGGCATGCAGCATTGCGTCATCTTGGCCCTACAGCATTGATTCTTTCTCGACAAAACTTGCCTACATTAGCACAGACAGACAGACCATTTAAAGAGGGTGTGGGACGTGGTGCTTATATTGTTTTAAAAGAGACCGAAGGTAAGCCCGACTATACTTTATTTGCTACGGGATCAGAATTGCATTTAGCATTAGCTGTAGCTCAGGAGCTGATTTACTTAGATAAGAAAGTTCGAGTCATTTCCTTCCCATGTTGGGAATTATTTGAACAACAAGATTTTGAATATCGAGAAAGTGTGGTCGGTGGTGATTTAGGTTTGCGAGTCTCCATAGAAGCGGGATCTGCATTGGGTTGGTATAAGTATATCGGTCTCGATGGTTTGGCTATTGCTATGGATAGATTTGGCTATTCGGGAGCTCCCGCTGATGTAGCGGAAGCTTGTGGATTTACTGCGGACTGTATTTTACAGAGAATACTTTCTCAATAATCACTATCTGAAATCCCGGAATTTTTAGGCATAGTATCGTCAGCTTCTCCCAGCTCCATGTGAGGTAGGCCTTTATTGGCTTTTGTAGGACGGTTTTTCAATACTATGTTTAATTTTGTAACGACATCAATTCCTGTGGTGATGTGGTCTTCCGTGTATGTTTTCAACACCAAATTTCCGCTTTCCTTAGTCTTTATTCCCTCTTTCCTTAATGGTAAGTCGGAAATGACCAGCAAAGCTCCTATGGGAAGATTTCTTCTATAACCTGCGGAAAATAACGTAGCACATTCCATTTCTATAGTTTGTGCTTTGTTTTCATAGAGTTTCTTTCGAAATTCTTTATTGAATTCCCAAAAACGGATATTTGTCGTGTGGGTAATTCCGATATGATAACTCGATTTTTTCTCTTCTAATATCTCTGTGATGGTCTTTTGAACCATGAAGTTCGCTAAAGCAGGAACTTCAGGAGGGAAATACACGTCAGAAGTTCCTTCTCCTCGAATACTAGCTATGGGAACAAAATAATCTCCAACTTGATAGTGCGAACGTAATCCTCCACACATACCTAGCATCACAGCAGCTTTTACATGGGGGAGAAAAGAACATAAGTCCACAGTTAAAGCCGCTCCAGGAGATCCCAGCTTAAAATCAAGAATAGAAGTATTCACTTGAGGAGCGTGTGCTGCAGAAAACATCGATCCTTTTGAAATGGGGACTTGATATGCCTCTGCGAATACATGAGTATAGTAAGCAAAATTTGTTAAGAGCAAGTAAGGGCAAAATTCTTCAACAGTCGATCCAGAATAACGCTCTAACATGTCCTGGGCTATTTTTGATTCATTGATATGGGTGTCTTTTTTCTTAAACATGCTTTTGCCGCCCTAGTTTAACTAGATATTATCGAGATCAAATAATATGTTTAATATGGCATATAGGAAAATTGCGCATTTAAACTAAAAGTAATAATTTTTTATTATTGTAGATCCTAAGCTATACAAGACATTCTTCTGGACAAAGGAAAATGTCCTAGATAACATAAATAGGAGAATTTTAAGGATAAATGGCCCCATGGTTCGTGTAAGCACTAGTGAATTTCGTGTAGGATTAAGAATAGAAATAGATGGTCAACCTTACTTGATTTTACAAAATGACTTTGTAAAACCAGGAAAAGGCCAAGCTTTCAATAGGATTAAGGTAAAAAATTTCCTAACGGGAAGAGTTATTGAAAGGACGTTTAAATCCGGAGAATCTGTAGAAACCGCGGATGTACGAGAACAACAGATGCGTTTCCTTTATTCAGATCAAGAAGGTGCTACCTTCATGGATGATGAGACATTTGAACAGGAGATGATCTTCTGGGACAAAATAGAAAACATCCGTCAGTGGTTATTAGAAGATACGATCTATACATTAGTTTTGTATAACGGTAACGTTATTGGCGTAGAGCCTCCAATTTTTATGGAGCTTACCATTGCTGAAACAGCGCCAGGTGTACGTGGAGACACAGCCTCAGGAAGAGTATTAAAACCTGCAGTGACAAATACAGGAGCAAAAATTATGGTTCCTATTTTCATTGAAGAAGGTGAGGTTGTTAAAATAGATACACGTACAGGTAGTTACGAATCTCGAGTTTCTAAGTAGTTTTTAGCTATAAGAAGTTCTATTGTGTAAAAAACACGATTTTCTTAGATTCCGTGATATGGAAACGAAAAAAACAAAAGAGCTATCTGCAGAGGCAGAGCTACTTAAAAAATTGCGAGACAAGGCTTTAGTTCTTGAAGAACAAAAGAAGCGGAAAGTTTGGGTTGAAAAACTCATCGCTATGCCGGAATCTACTCGTGACATTTCTCATTGCGACGTTCCTGATACCCCAGAGGTATTTCGAGCTATTGCAGAAAAAATTTGCGAAGAAGGTGTGTAGTTTCCCTACACAATTTCTTCCATTTTTGCCCTTGTCTTTTCTTAAAAAATTACCAAGACTCCAAACTTGCTTCTATAGAAATCTCTAAAGGTTCTTTAGTGTCTAGGAGATTTGTTATTGCTGTGGTATAGACGTGGTACCCTTGAGGGTATAGATCTATAATATGAAAGCGTGCGTTAGAGGGTAATGAAATAGACCCACTATTTAAAATCATATTCGGTGCGTGATCTTTACAGTTATAAACCGCAGCCTGATGATGATGTCCATGAAGATATAAACGTACGTTAGAATACTTTTTCAGGACGTGTTGTAAAAGTAAGTAGTTAATTAAATCATGAGAGGGGTCTTTTGTAGGTAAAAGAGGGTAGTGGTTGGCAATAATAATATTTTCTTGTGGGGGCAGACTGAGAATAAAGTTTTCTAAAATAGAAATTTGCGAGGATTTTATCATGCCATTTGCTGAGAACCAACCATTCAAACACGAACAGTCTAGTAAGACTAACCACCAATGATCTACAAGTTTGTTAAAGGAAATTTGCTCATTTTGTAATTGTGTATTAGGAAAATATTGATAGAACGTCTGATGATTCAGTGCTTTTTGAGTATACACATCATGATTTCCAGGAAGCACATAGACAGAAGCATTTCGTGCTAGGTTGTTCACAAAATCTTGAGCAAGTAAGAATTCTGCGTCCAAAGCTGTTAGAGAAAAGTCACCCGTAATGCAAATGCTATCCGCTTGTAATTTTACAGCTAGGTCTGGGAAACGTTCAGCTATTGTGGATGATTGGAATGTCACACCACCGAATACTTGGCGCAACGCTCCTTTAAATCTTTTATTTAGACAGGTTAAAGGATTCTTAGGAAAGACACAAAAATGCACATCAGAGATATGAATAATACGATGAGCTTCTGAAGATTTGTTATGCATAGTCTGTTTCCCTAAGGATAGTCTATTTTTAAAAGCTATAAGCTAATAAAAAAAGACATCCCTGTTTTTTCTATCAATATTTACAATAATTTAAGCTCTTTCCTCAGTAGGAAAGGAAATATAGTGATAAATTTTTATCTTCGAAATAACAAAGATAGCGTGTTTTTCTGATATTTAAAAAGAAGGGAAACAGCGTTCTCGTTTTAAAATATCTCTAAACAAAACACGAAAGCAAACATAGTACTGTGTCAGGATTTTCTCATTAACTATTTTGTTTGTAGTTCACATGAAATAGCAATATTTTAATCTCTTCGAAATATTGAAAATAAAGCTATTGAGCAAAAGTTCGCGCTGTATATCTAGCAATATAAGACTTCCGCATAGTTTATTTATTTACATCGTTAATGATTACTTTTGATGAAAGTATATTTAATCCTGTTTCTAGCGCCAGGGAAAAAATATCGGTGATTTTAGCTAGGGGATCTAAAATTCCTGAAGCAATAAAATCTTCTATCTGCTGAGAAAGAACATTCATACCTAAACTGGGGGTGGATAACGATAGGAGTTTATCGATAACCATTTTACTGTCTAACTTTAGGTTGCTGATTAATTGCTCTAAAGGAGCGCGACAACACATCTGTGTCACATGCATAGCAGCTTGTTCTTCTTCAGAGAGGTTCTCCTCATCATATAGATTCAAAGAAGCATAGAATAGACTTGCGCCACCTCCAGGAATATAACCTTTGTCTAAGGCAGATGTTAATGCGGAGAGAGCGGAGGAATAGAAAAACTTGGTTTCTTCGCAGACAGGAACGATGGCAACAGAACCTTGTAAGCGGTGTTTTCTCTTTGTCAATGCCGTTTTTTTCTCTTGAGAAGAGCTGGTGCGTATTTCTTCTTCTATTTGATGTATTTTTAATGCTAGAACTTCAGAGACGCTATTTCCATGAATGATGACCGTTTCTTCTTCAGAGATTTCTACAGAAGCACAAGAACCTAAAGATGCGCGTTCAGGGAGTTGGGTAGCTGGAGAAAAGCTCTGGGAGAAAACTGTAGTTCCTGTGAATAGGGTAATATCTTCAGCAAAAGTTGAATCCAAGGAGGGGTTGTTTAAATCGACGACAACAATTTGTAAAAGATCCTCAAGTTTATTTACTGTAAATGTAGCAAGAGCATCTTGATCTATGCCCTTACAGAAAATCAGCAAGCGTTCTCCATTCTCTTGTAATTCTTGAAGTAGAGGGAAGAAGCTAAGAACTGAGGTAATCTTTTTATCAGTAACAAAGATACGGGGATGAGAAAGTATAATCGTTCGCTGCGTAGGTTGAGAAATGAAATAAGGAGAGATATACCCACAGGGAATTTTTAATCCGCGAGTTACCTGTATATGGGGAATGCCGAGTGACAACGAAATGAATCCCTCAGAACCTACAGAGGAAAAAGCTTCTGTCAATTCTGTAGCAATTTTAGGATCTGGAAGAGAAGAAAAAATAATTCCTCTAGCTTTATTACTATCTTTTAAAGGCCAAGAATGTTTCGTTAAAGATGTTAAAAGTTTCTCTTTCATTTTTCTTAAAGCAAAACAAAGTTTATAAGGAGACAAACCTTGATCTAAAAAAAGGTAACTTTCTTTAAGAAGAGTATAGAGTAGAATGACCCCTGTAGTGACGCCGTCAAGATATTTTTTATGGATTTTCTTTGCCATGGCTTTAGCAAAATCCACACCGATATTTTCATGAGGATCTGTTAACGTGATACGAGATAAAGATAGATAACCTTGATGCTCAAAAAAAGATAGAGATGAGCTCACCGGGCCGTAGTGGTCCTTGATGGAGTGAAAGACCTTGTCTATTCCAAGGAAAAGTTTTTTATCTGTATCATACAGAGAGTTTTCCTTGTCTAACATGGTAGCCTCCAAGAAGTCTTAAGCAAAACTCACACTACCAAGTCATTTTTTAGAGTACAATACCTTAGATAAAAAGAAAGGTGGCACCCGGAATCGAACCGGGGATAGAGGCTTTGCAGGCCTCGGCCTTACCGCTTGGCTATGCCACCAAAAAAGCGAAAGAAAACCCTAGTTTAAGCGAAATACGATTTTATAGTCAGTAGGAAATCTTACGAGAGTGTTATAACGTTGCTTGCATTCATGTAGTATGTTTATTTATATTGACGAACAAAATATTTGAAATGCTCTCTGATTCAATCCTAGAATTCATAAATCGTATGACCACTCAAATAGTATTATTCTAAGTGAGTGTACTTTAATCATAGACAAAAGGTCGAGGAATGCAGTCTATCTTATTAGAAGATTGGGTATCGTTAATGTTATCTGATGTGAAATACCCAAGGTCTGGGAAAAAGATTTCTGGGGTTGCTATTGATAGCCGTCAGGTGCGTCCAGGAGATTTATTTTTTGCTCTTTCTGGGCAATGTACAGACGGACACCGTTTCCTTAAACATGCCGCGCAGGCGGGAGCCGTGGCAGCAGTAGTTTCTAAAGACTATTGTGGAGATTCTTTCGGGTTAGAGTTAATTATTGTTAATGATCCTACAGAAGCATTGAAAGAAGCCGGAGAAAACCAAAGTCATCTATTTCAAGGAACAATCGTTGGGATTACCGGGTCTATCGGAAAGACAACAACAAAAGTATTTGCAAATACTTTTCTTTCCTCAGTGTATAAGGTATACGCGAGCCCTAAAAGCTACAACTCTCAACTTACTGTTCCCTTAAGCTTATTAATGGCAGACGGCAATGAAGATTTTATCATTTTAGAAATGGGCGTCTCTGAACCAGGGAATATGAAGGATTTACTTTCTATAGTAGAGCCCGAGGTTGCTGTAATCACGAATGTGGTAGATCAACATGCTATGAATTTCTCCGATAAAGGCATTCAAGGCATTGCTGAAGAAAAGGGACGTATCTTACAAAATAGTCGTGTACAGCTTCTTCCTAAAGATTCTCCATGGTACCCGCACTTTATAAAACAGGCTTCGTCTTCTGAAAAGTTTTCCTTTGCTTTTCATAATGAGACCGCCGATTTTTACTATAAGGCTATTCGTAAGGACAGCGTGATTATAAGCACCCCTGAAGGCGATATAGATTTTGCAATTTCTTTTCCTTATCAGCCAGCCTACAGCAATTTATTAATTTCTCTATCTTTGGCTTGGCTTCTTGAAGTCCCTGTCGATAGGATAGTTCACTCTTGTTGTGATTTGCAACTCCCTCCTATGCGTTTTGAGCAAAGCATGCGAAATGGCATTCAAGTAATCAACGATGCTTATAATGCCTGTCCAGAAGCAATGATTGCTGCTTTAGACGCTATTCCTCATCCTTCAGAAAGCGGAAAAATCATATTGATTTTAGGTCATATGGCAGAATTAGGAAATTATTCCGAGGAAGGACATACTATTGTTGCTAAAAAAGCTTTATCAAAGGCTAGTATTATTTTCTTCATTGGAGAAAAATGGTTGCCGATACAACATGTATTAAACTACGGTTCTTGTGAAGTTTCCTTTCACCCATCTGCTCAGGGTATTGAAGAGATCTTAAAGAAAGTCGTCCAGCAAGGAGATATTGTCTTGCTAAAAGGATCACGATCTTTAGCTTTAGAATCTCTGCTGAGCTGTTTTTAATTTTTAATACTTTACTTATGAGTTCTGTATTTTCTTATTTTAACGAATCCTGGATGCTTCTTTTGGCAACAGTGTTTGGTCTAGCATTTTTCCTGGGGATTTTCTTAGGGAGACCCGTGATTTCCTGGTTGAAAAAGCAAAATCACTATGATCAGGTGCATAAAGAACACTGTGAAAAGCTAGAAGCTCTGCATCAGGATAAAAAAAATACACCTACAGCTGGAGGCATACTTTTCTGTATTGTTTTGTTAACGACTGTTTTCCTTTGGCTTCCCTTAGGGAAGCTTTCAACGTGGTTATTTGTATTTTTGATAATCAGTTGGGGAACCTTAGGTTGGTATGATGACATTATAAAAAAGGAAAGGAAAAAAGGGCACGGAATCACAGCAAAACAGAAATTCGTTATTCAGCTAATCATCTCCGCTATCACCATTGTAACGATATTCTCCATATACAAAGGAAGCGCGCTATTCTGTACATTACAGGTTCCTTTTTTCGGAACGGTTTCTGTCGGACATTCTATTTTAGGTAAGTTTTTCTATTTTGTTTTAGCAATGCTAACAATTGTAGGGACGAGCAATGCTGTAAATCTTACGGATGGTCTCGATGGCTTGGCCGCAGGAACTACATGCATGAGTGCCTTGGGTTTGTTGGTTGTTGCTCTTTCTAACCCTACCATGCCTTTAGCTCAAGATGTCTCTATAGTATTATCTGCATTGATAGGCATAAGCTTTGCTTTCCTAAAATACAATCGTGCTCCTGCACAGGTATTTATGGGCGATACAGGATCCTTGCTGATCGGAGGAGTGTTGGGGAGCTGCGCTGTGATGCTTCGTGCAGAATTACTTTTAATTTTGTTGGGGGGAGTTTTTGTTGCAGAAGCAGGATCTGTAATTTTACAAGTTGGGAGTTGTCGCTTAAGGAAAAAGCGTATTTTTCTATGTTCTCCCCTACATCATCATTATGAGTATAAAGGAATTTCCGAAACAAAAGTTGTCGCGCGTTTTTATATAGCAGGACTACTTTGTATGATTTTAGGGATCATTGCAGCATTGTGGAGATAGTTTGTGAAACACCAAAGAGTCATAGTTTTAGGGGCAGGGGTGACTGGAAAGTCTGTAGCAGAGTTTCTTCATTCTCGGGGAAGTTATGTGATTGGAATCGATGGATCTTTAGATGCTCTAAACTCTTGTAGTTTCTTCCATGAGCGTTATCTAGATACCATCGAAGAATTTCCTGAAGATATGGATTTATTTGTACGTTCTCCGGGAGTCAAGCCCTCGCATAGTTTGGTGGTTGAAGCAAAACGTAGGGGGATTCCTATAGTTACCGATGTCCAGCTAGCTTTTCAAGATCCAGAGTTTCATCGGTATCCTTCTATTGGAATTACAGGATCGGCAGGGAAAACAACAACAGTGTTGTTTTTAGTCCATCTACTGCGCTCTATGGGGATGGGAGCTTTTGCTATGGGGAATATAGGCGTGCCTATCCTTCAGGCAATGCGTGAAAAAGGTATCCGTGTTGTTGAGATCAGCTCTTTTCAACTAACCGAACAAGAAATAGAGACTCCTGTGCTATCAGGAGCTGCTATTTTAAATATTTCTGAGAATCATTTAGATTATCATCAAAGTCTGCAAAACTATAGCGAAGCAAAAAGGAACATTACTAAATGTTTACAATCGGTTGAATCTTTATGGGTTGGAGAGTGGCTTTCCCCTGGAAAATCCTATCTGGATTATACTAAAGAAATAGCTTCGGTTTTAGACAAAGGGAGTGCATTAAAACCATTATACTTGCATGATAGGAGTAATTATTGTGCAGCTTACGCTTTAGCCAATGAGATATCTAACGTTCCTTTGGAAGCGTTTTTACAGGCACTTCAAACCTTTGAAAAACCTCCCCATAGGATAGAATATCTGGGAGAAAAAGATGGCGTAAGTTATATCAATGATAGTAAGGCTACAACTATGAGCTCTGTAGAAAAAGCTCTAATAGCTGTGAAAGAAAACGTCATTGTTATTTTGGGCGGAAGGAACAAAGGTAGTGATTTTACCTCTTTGATTCCAATCCTTACTCAAACGGTAAAACATATTGTGGCTATGGGGGAATGTCGGAACGAAATTGCCCAAGCTTTATCTGGTAGTCTTCCTTTAACTCAAGCCCGAGATCTACAAGAAGCGGTAAGCATGGCCCAGAGTATCGCACAGCCTGGTGATGTCATTTTATTATCTCCGGGATGTGCCAGTTTTGATCAATTTCGAAGCTTTGAGGAACGAGGGGATTGCTTTAGGCAATTGGTTGGTGACATGGAGGCATTAAGAGTATGAACCGTAGAGATACGATTATAATTGCAACTTTAGTGAATGCAGTTTTGGTGCTAGTGTTATTCACTACAGCGAAACATGTTGATAAGAAAAATACCGATGTATTTCTTCCTCCTCTACCAGCAAAACTTGTTGAAGTTGCCCCCACAAGTGTGGAAAAAGTACAAGAGAAAGTTGAAAAGGTTGAGAAGCCTATTGTAGAAACCCCAGCTCAACGTGTTTCTAAAGAAGAATTAGCAGCACAATTTGCAGAAAATAAGCCTGTGGTTGTCAAACCTTCTCCAGCGCCTAGTGTTCCTCAAACAACTCCTTCTGTTCCAGTTGCGCAACCTATATCTCCTGAACCCAAAACCCAAGTTACTAAAGAAGCTGCTAAGAAAGAAGCTTATGCAACCGTTATTGTGAAAAAAGGAGATTTCCTAGAGCGCATTGCTAAGGCAAATCATACGACAGTAGCCGTTCTTATGCAGATCAATGACTTGTCTTCTACGCAATTGAAGATAGGTCAGGTATTGAAGGTTCCTGTATCTAATAAACAAGAGGAAATTAAGAATCCTCAGGTAAAAGTCTCCAATGCTGAAGATTTCTATACCGTGCAAGAAGGTGATAGCCCTTGGACTATAGCTTTGCGTAATCATATCCGTCTTGAAGACCTATTAAAAATGAATGATCTTGATGAGAATAAGGCGCGCAAACTTAGACCTGGAGATCAGTTGCGTATACGGTAGTCTTGCTTTAGGCCCAATATGAAGTGGTTTATTGTTTCATGTTTATTAGGGATTTTTTCTCTGGGCCTAGTTATGGTTTTTGATACCTCCTCAGCAGAAATTCTTGATCGTTCTCTTGCTTGCAGTACACATAAGGCTTTAATGCGCCAGATTACCTATTTATTATTAGGGTTAGGTCTTTCTTCTTTAGTTTATATGACAGGATGGAAGGATTTTCTAAAAATTAGCCCTACGCTATTACTGATCGCCGGAGTCGCTCTTATCGCTGTTTTGATTCCAGGGGTAGGGGTATGTAGGAATGGTGCGAAACGTTGGTTGGGTATAGGGCAGCTTACTTTACAGCCTTCAGAATTCGTGAAATATCTTGTTCCCTGTGTTGCCATAGAATACCTGGTTTCTCGTCCGCAGTATCGAGAAAACTTTAAATTATTTCTTAAGCTGACCATAACGTTATTCATTCCCATTTTATTAATTGCCATAGAGCCTGACAATGGTTCTGCAGCTGTAATTGCGTTTTCTTTGATTCCCGTATTTATTATGACAGCTGTGCGATTACGTTATTGGTTACTTCCCCTGTTGTGTATTCTTGTTATTGGCGGTGCTCTTGCTTATAGAATGCCTTATGTGCGTCATCGATTAAATGTCTATCTCCATCCAGAGTTGGATATTAAGGGACGAGGACATCAGCCATATCAGGCAAAAATTGCAGCAGGATCAGGAGGGTTACTAGGTAAGGGGCCAGGAGCGAGTCTGCAAAAGCTTACCTATTTACCGGAAGCACAAAATGATTATATTGCAGCTATATATGCTGAGGAATTTGGTTTCATTGGTATGTTGCTTTTGATCTTGCTATATATGTATTTTGTTTATGCTGGTTATGTCGTTGCTATTCGAGCTTCTTCTTTGGAAGGGTCTTCATTAGCGATAGCTATTACAGTGATTATTGGGATACAAGCTTTTATGAATTTAGGCGTTGTATCTGGCTTGTTGCCGAGTAAGGGAGTGAATCTTCCTTTTTTCAGTCAGGGAGGGTCCTCTTTGATTGCTAATATGTGTGGTGTTACATTGCTGTTAAAGGTGTGTGGTGAAGAAAATCAACAAAATAGCTCTAGCTGTCGGAGGATCGGGAGGGCACATAGTTCCCGCTCTAGCAACAAGAGAAGCATTTTGTAAAGAGGGTGTAGACGTTCTTCTTTTGGGAAAGGGGTTGGATAATCATCCAAATCTTTGTGATCTAGATGTGCATTATAAAGAGATTCCCTCAGGATTGCCGACAGTCGCTAGTCCCGTAACAGCTATTCGTAGAATGTCTTCCCTATACAATGGGTATAGGAAAGCTAAAAAAGAGCTATGTATTTTCGATCCCGATGTTGTTATTGGATTTGGGAGCTACCACTCTCTTCCTGTATTAATGGCAGCATTAAAGAAGAAAATCCCTATATTTTTACATGAGCAAAATCTTATTCCAGGCAGGGTAAATAAGCTATTTTCACGTTTTGCTAAAGGTGTAGGGGTATCTTTCCATCCAGTAACTAAGAATTTCCGATGTCCTTCTCAGGAGGTCTCTTTGCCAAAAAGAGCCTTCTCTGCTTGCAGCCCTATTGCCGAACGTCTTGCATCACATTCCCCAACAATTTGTGTTGTGGGAGGCTCTCAGGGGGCGAAAACATTGAATGATCATGTCCCTCTTGCTCTTGTAGAAGTTGCGAAGGATTATCCAAATATGTATGTTCATCATATTGCAGGGCCTAAAGGTGATGTGATTTCTATACAACATATCTATAGCCGCGGTGGAGTATCTTTTTGTGTGAAACATTTCGAGCAGGATATGCTGAATGTTTTGCTTTCATCAGATCTTGTCATTAGTCGTGCGGGGGCAACAATTCTAGATGAGTTATTGTGGGCACAAAGTCCTGCGATACTTATTCCCTATCCGGGAGCTTATGGACACCAGGAAGAAAACGCAAAATTCCTTGTCTATACTATAGGAGGGGGATCAATGATTTTGGAAAAACAGCTGTCCCAAGAGGTTTTGACTAAAAATATTTTGCTTGCTCTCGATCCTGAAACTATTAAAAATAGGCGAGCAGCACTGCGAGATTATTATCAGAACAAATCCTCTAAGTCTTTTTATCAATTTATTTGCGAATGTTTATAGGGAATCTATGAATAGGAAAAATCACTATCATTTTATAGGGATCGGTGGAATAGGAATGAGTGCCTTGGCTCATATTTTATTGGACCGGGGATATTCCGTATCGGGGAGTGATTTAAATCAAGGCATTACCATAGATAAGCTTATCGCTAAAGGCGCCGCATATTTACCAGGACATAAAGAAAGTTATGTTCCTGAAGAGGGTACGATTATCTATGGATCGGGAATTGCTAAGGATAACGTAGAGTATAAAGAAGCTCTGCGAAAACAGCTCCCCCTAGTACATCGCGCTGAGCTTCTTGCCTTGTTAATGCAA
The DNA here is from genome assembly GCF_000007605.1 of Chlamydia caviae GPIC. Lineage (NCBI taxonomy): Bacteria > Pseudomonadati > Chlamydiota > Chlamydiia > Chlamydiales > Chlamydiaceae > Chlamydia > Chlamydia caviae. Next base: position 985,824 of record NC_003361.3, on the reverse strand, counting down.
GAGCAGACAAGTATTTTAGTTTCAGGAAGTCATGGGAAAACCACGGTATCCTCATTAATTACAGCCATCTTTCAAACGGCGAAAAAAGATCCTTCTTATGCTATTGGCGGATTGAATTCTCAATATTTAAATGGGTATTCAGGAAGTTCAGAATATTTTATTGCCGAAGCTGATGAAAGTGACGGCTCTTTAAAGCATTATTTTCCTAAAGTAGCTGTAGTTACAAATTTAGATAATGAACACCTGAGTAACTTCGAAGGAAGTAAAGAAAAACTTGCGCAAACGATCGAAGAGTTCACCCGCAAGGTTGATGATCCGAATTTATGTTTTTATAACGGCGATTGCCAGGAACTTAAAGGGAGAATCTCTGGAATATCTTATGGGTTTTCTCAAGAGTGCGCTCTATATATTTATTCGCATCGTCAGGAAGGCTGGCGTTCTGTATTTTCCCTATCTTTCTTAGGAAAAGACTACCTAGATATAGATCTTAACTTGATTGGCAAGCATAACGTGGCAAATGCTGCTGCAGCTATAGGTGTTGCGTTAACTTTTGGCATCGATGAGGAAAGTATTCGAGAAGCTCTTAAAAGTTTCTCCGGAGTGCAAAGACGTATGGAAAGAAAGAATACCTCTGAGAAATTCCTATTCCTTGAAGACTATGCCCACCATCCTTCTGAGATTTCTTGTACTTTAAGGGCGCTACGCGATGCTGTAGGCTTACGGCGTATCATTGCCATATGCCAACCGCATAGATTTTCTCGATTGCTCTATTGCTTAGAAGAATTTTTCAATGCTTTCCAAGATGCCGATGAAGTCATCCTTACGGATGTCTACAGCGCTGGAGAAATGCCATTAGATCTACCTTCTCCTGAGAAACTAGCAGAAACTATTTCTTTATCTTCTCATGTTTGCTGTACCTATGTTCCCTACGACAATGTCATAGAGCATCTAAAACAAAATATTCGTGTTCATGATGTCTGCATATCTTTAGGAGCAGGAAATATCCATACCGTAGGCAATGCTTTAAAAGATTTTGAACCTAAGAAATTATCAGTCGGAGTAGTTTGTGGAGGCCAGTCTTGTGAACATGATGTCTCTTTATTGTCCGCACGTAATGTCGTTCAATATCTTTCCCCGCAACATTATGATGTGCAGTATTTCGTTATCAATCGTCAGGGATTGTGGTCGCAAGTTGCGAACCTAGATGCGGGAAGCGATTATAATAGTAAAAACTATCACGTGTTATCTTCAAAGATCGCAGAAGCTTTAGCTAATTTAGATTTCGTTCTTCCCATCCTACACGGTCCTTTCGGTGAAGATGGTACGCTTCAAGGATTCTTGGAAATAGCTAATAAGCCCTATGGAGGGCCTTCGTTGCTCTTTTCAGCAATCAGTATGGATAAGATTATGACAAAACGCCTTGCTGCTTCTGTAGGGGTTCCTGTAGTTCCTTATCAGCCATTAACCTTACCCACCTGGAAGCGAACTCCAGAATTATGTATGCGCAGAATTTTAGAAACATTTACTTTTCCAATGTTTGTAAAAACAGCACATTTAGGATCAAGTATCGGTGTATTTGAAGTTCATAATGAAACGGAACTTAAAGCAAAAATATCCGAAGCATTTCTATACGATACCGATGTCTTTATCGAAGAGAGCCGTTTAGGATCTAGAGAAATCGAAGTGTCTTGTCTTGGGGATGCATGTAGCTGTTATTATATTTCTGAACCACATGAGCGCCGTGGGTCAAAAGGATTTATTGGTTATGAAGAGAAATACGGATTCAATGGTAAATCTAGCGCTACAATACAATACGATCTGAATCTTTCCGAAGAATCTAAAACACGCGTGAAAGAACTTACAGAGCGTGTGTATCGTGTTATTCAAGGTAAAGGATCTTGTAGAATCGATTTCTTTTTAGATCGTGAAGGAAATTTTTGGCTTTCTGAAATGAATCCTATTCCAGGAATGACAAAATCCAGCCCATTTTTACATGATTTTGCTCGCTTAGGATGGACCTTCGAACAAATTGTGCATCAGTTGATCATAGCAGGATTACATAAGTTCGATCAGAAGAAGAAAGTCAGCAGCACTTTTAATAAGCAGTGCTTATTAACCGCGAAGAGCTAAAAACTCCGCAAAGGGGTTTTTAGCTATTGCCAAACTCTATTTATGAAGAAGTAGAAAAGTAGTGAATATTATTCAGAATGGTGATTGTGGCTGCATTGGTGATGTGCTGAAGATTCTTCTGAATCTTCCTTATCCTCTGAACAGCAGGTAGCACGACCACAACATTGAGAGGCCATTTCTGAATCATTAGAGTTGTTTGAATCGAAACAAAAACTACCGGAAGCATCCTCATCCTCGCTAACAGATTCTCTGCTGCCTTCGGGTTGAATCAAGTCGATTTGTATCTTCTTTTTTAATCTTGCGCACACACGTCTAAGAATAGTCCTTAACGCGTGTATTGTATTTCCTCGTCTACCTATGATCTTCCCTATATCATCGGGAGCCACACGTATCTCTATCTTTATAGATTCACCTGACTCATCCTGAATAGAACGAATTTCCACAGCTTCAGGATCAGCAACTAAATTCTTTACGATATATGCTACAAACTCTTCCATAAAATCCAAATTAAATTGAGGTGTGGAGAAAAAGAATGAGATACTTATGTATCCCTCAAAGTTCCGGAAGAGATTATATCGATTTTCTAAATAACGTCAAGATTTATTCATTCCTGAGGTATTTGTGGGGCCGTTTCTAGAGATAACCACTGTAAATACTGCGGATTTCCATCATCAACTTTAACCAAAAGGATTTCTGGAACATCATAAGAACATAAGGACTGAATTATTGCGGAAACTTCTGAGAATCTAGAAGATATTGTTTTGATGTGCATGTGATATTCTTCGGAAATATAGAGTTTGCCTTCCCACATGTATGTCGAATTTCCCTTTGGGAAAACATGAACACACGCGGCAAGTTTTTGCGTGACTAAAGCATGAGAAATGCAATCAGCTTCTTCTTGAGAAGGGAGCTGAGTAAAGATGATTACAGGCGTCATATCTTGCTGAATAATAAATGGTTAGGGAATCTTAAATCATAGATATAAGATTGCTGAGAGTCTATTACAGTGCTATTTTGAGCGAGATGATAATTCTTTAGACCATTATACAATGTTTGGTATTGAAATCTTAAAAGGCTCCCTGAAGATAAAGTTACTGTGATCTCCATAGGATATATTTCCGTAAGAGACAAATCTATAATTTTAGGAGGATCTTCTTTGAGCTCTTCAATGAAGAGAGATGCAATATCTATTTTCCATGAAGGTAAAATAGAAGCCTCTAAGTCTTTTGTAGAGAAAAAAATTTTGGGAAGTTTTTGAGATTTAAAAAAAGGCAGGCAAGGGAATTTCTCGCCAGAGTAATTAATGAAAGTGTTTTCTTGGTTACCTAAATAACCCATGGGGGAGTGTAAAGAGTAAAAGATAATGATACCTTTATTATCAGGAATCTTTTCTATAGATACTGAAGAGAATATCCCCAATTCTTTTAAAGTGGCTTCTGCCTTCTTAGTCGTAAATTGATGTAGGTACGTTGGATGATCTGCGGAGAGTTGTAGCGTTTCTGAAAAAATTACTTCAGGAATTCTAGAAGAAGATGAGGAGACCAGGAAAATATTTTTAATTGGCAGAGCTTTTGTTGTAGGGAGTGAAAAAGTCTCGGGAAACAAAAGCCAATGAATGGTAGGGATAAAAATTAAGGTGCTAAGAAAAATGCATAGTAATGCGTAAGAGATAGAATATCTCGGTCCAGGAGAAAAAAGCGTTTTTATAAAGCTTCTTACCATGGGTGCGCATTGTTTTTTATTTTTATCGTAAATAATATCGCTAATATTTGCGAGGGACTATTTGGAGTTGCTTTTATGGATTGGTTAACTAAACAGTATGGTGATGTTCTTGTTGTTTACTTGGAAGGAGCGTTAGATGCTGTTTCTGTGCCGAGATCGGAAACATTTCTAAATAAGAAAGTAGAAGAGGGGAAGCATAAAATCGTGCTCAACTTTCAACACGTTACTTATATGAGTAGCGCAGGAATTCGCTTGTTATTTTCATTGTCTAAGTCATTACAATCTCGCCAAGGTCTTCTTTGTATTTGTTGTGTTCAGGATTTAGTAGCAGATGTTATTCGCATGGCAGGCGCCGATCAACTTTTCCCTGTATGCCAATCAGAACAAGAATGTTTTACTAAATTTTAATCCTACTGCATATGCGTGCTCCCGAATTTCAATCTAATACTACAACATCTACAGGATGCGATGTCTGCTTAGATCCACAAAAGTCATTTGCAAACTTGTTTAAACGTACTGTGATTTTACTTTCAGGACCCACAGGATCAGGGAAAACAGATGTGTCCTTAAGGTTGGCTTCTATGGTTGACGGAGAAATTATTTCTGTGGATTCCATGCAGGTTTATCGCGGTATGGATATCGGCACGGCGAAGGTCTCTTTAGAAGATAGACAGCGGATTCCTCATTATTTGATAGATATCTGCCACGTTCAGGAACTCTTTAATGCTGTGGATTTTTACTATCAGGCTATGCACGCATGCCAAAACATCCTCTCTAGGAATAAAGTTCCTATTCTTGTTGGCGGGTCCGGGTTTTACTTCCATACTTTTCTTTCTGGACCTCCCGGAGGCCCGCCTGCAGATCGTGAATTTCGTGATCAGCTTGCTCTTTATATTCAGGATCACGGCTTATCCTTTTTATACGAGAATCTTTGTCAGAAAGATCCTGAATACGCACGTACCATTACAAAGAATGATAAGAATAAAATTGTTCGCGCTTTAGAAATTATCCATCTCACAGGGAGGAAAGTTTCAGAGCATAGCTGGAGCATGGAGCCTCAAGAATCAAGGGAGTATAACTGCCGAGGTTGGTTTCTATCGCCTCCAAAAGAGCTTTTGCTAGATAACATCCAGTTGCGTTGTCAGAAGATGCTGGAAGATAACTTAATTGGTGAGGTCCGTGGATTGCTTGAGCAGGGGATAAGAGAAAATTCCTCAGCATCGAAAGCGATAGGCTATAGAGAGTGGATCGAATTTATCGATCAAGGATCTCCAGAAGAGGCCTATGAGGCTGTGAAACAAAAATTTATTACAAATACCTGTCAATATACCAAAAAGCAAAGAACGTGGTTTAAACGTTATCCTGTGTTTCGAGAGTTGCCTACCCTAGGATTGACAGCAGAAACTCTAGCAGGAAAGATAGCAGAAGATTATTTTCTTCACGGTTGATGTGCAGGGATTTCTATGTGTTCATAGAAGGTGTTTCTCTCTACAGGGATGAAACCCTCAGAAGCAATCATTGCGCGGGCTTCCTCTTCAGAACTTTTTAACGTCCACCCTGTGCATTTATGCACGCTCTCATCAATAATAATCCCTCCGAAATCATCAGCCCCATAATGGAGACCACGAGCTCCATATTCTTTCCCTTCTCCAAACCAAGAAGCAGCTATATGCTCAAAGTTGTCTAAAAAGATGCGAGAGAGAGCAAGGATGCGATAATACATTTCAGGAGCTGCTTGATTAGGGACTTTACGCCCTAAAGCTGTATTTCCAGACTTATAACTCCAAGGAATAAAACTGTAAAATCCTGGGGTTTCATCCTGGGCATTTCTTAGAGTTTCTAAATGTAGGAGAATGTCATGAGCGGTTTCTATATGCCCAAACATCATTGTGGCTGTTGTCCTGAAGCCTAAACGATGGGCGAGCTTATGAAAATTAATCCATCCGTCGGGGCCCATTTTTTTGGGCGATACGATTTTACGTACCCGTTCAGAGAGAATCTCAGCGCCCCCTCCAGGAATGGTTCTTTGCCCTGCATCCCAAAGTCTTCCTAGAGCTTCTTCAGTGCTGACCCCAGAGACAGTAGCTGCATGTGCAATTTCGACAGCAGAAAAAAAATGAGGATGAAGAGAGGGAAACTCCTTAACAGTGATGCGTACGAACTCTTCGAGATAATCCACGCCTAATCTTGGATGAACGCCTCCTTGAAGAAGAACGGTTTTAACCCCCATAGATATATATCGTTGCATTAAAGAACGAAATTCGTCAAAAGAAAGAAGAAATGCGTCAGCAGAGCGAGGCTTTCTGTAAAACGCGCAAAAGGTGCAATCAATTTTACAAATGTTGGTGTAGTTGGGATTGGCATCTAGAACATAAGTGACTTTATTGTCAGGATAACGTTGCTCACGTAAAATATTCGCAACTTCCTGTAGTTTCTCTAAAGGACTTGTTCTAAATAACTCCAATCCTTTGTCAAAAGAAATTCTAGTAGATAAGTTCATAAAAACGATTGACGATAATGCAGAGCGGGGGCAAACTTTATCTTCTATTCATTATTTCTTTGTCAAGCCCTACACCCTAAGTTGTTATTATGGATACTTCAGACAACAGCTTTCATTCTTCAGAAGCAAAACAAGGTTCTATAGTGGTTTCTAGTGAGGAAATGAAATCTAAAAGTGATGACATTTCTAACGCCGCAGTAACTAATGAATCCTTTACCATATTTACTCAAGAGTTATCTGGATTTTCATTAATCGAAGAACAGGTCGCTTTTAGTTTAGAGAAAATGGAACAAGCCTTAAGAAACAACCAAGGAGCAAATTTAAAGCTGTTTTGGGCGATACGAAAGCACTGTCTTCCATTATTCCATCAAGTAGAAAACGTTGGTAAGCGGGCTGAATTTTGGCGTCGCTACATTGATTTAACGAAGGAAGGACGGCATATTAAATCCTTACAAGATGAAGAAGGGACTTTTGTTGTTGGACAGATTGAGTTAGCCATATCTTGCCTTGAGCAAGATGTAACTAGTTTCTTAGAGGGAACCAATCCTCTGACAGTACAAGAAGAACAATCCGTATTTTTAGAAACGCAGACCTTGGAAAAACGCAAGACTTTCTATAAAGACTTGCACGCTTCTTTAGTCTGGTTAAGTAGTTTCTCCGCAAGAATCATTGATTTGCGAAAGGAATTAATGAATGTTGGCATGCGTATGCGCATGAAAAGTAAGTTTTTCCAACGTTTATCTTCTTTAGGAAATCAAGTATTTCCGAAAAGAAAAGAACTTATTGAGAAGGTCAGTGAAGCTTTTGCAGAAGATGTCGAGTCTTTTGTTTCCAAGTATTTTTCTCGTGCAGATAAAGATGCATTAAAGCGTTCCGTTTTTTTTTTACGGAAGGAAATCAAAAATCTACAGCAAGCTGCTAAGTGTTTAGCTGTTTCCTCCGCTGTATTCTCTGACACTCGTTTGAAACTAAGTAAGTGTTGGGATCAGCTCAAAGGTTTAGAAAAAGAAATTCGTCAGGAGCAAAGTCGGTTACGGGTTACATCTGCAGAAAATTCTAAAGATGTTCGTGACCACTTAACAAATATAGCTCAAGTATTGGAAGAGGGCGGTGATCTTTTTAAAATTCGCAAAGATTTAGATGCAGCTACAAAACGTATACGCGCTCTAGACTTAGTGCATGATGATGTTGTTGCTTTAAAAGCAGAGTTGCAAGCTCTGTTTGAAAAGCTTCGCGAAAAACAAGAGGCCGCAGAACAAGCGTATCAAGAGCAATTAGCTCGAGATAGACAGATTAGACAGGAAGCGATTAAAGAGCTGACTGATAAGATCCAGTTGTTTTCTGAAAAGTGTATTTCTGGGGATATCCATCTGCAGGCGCGTTCAGAATGGCAAGAATTGAAAGAATCTTTAACCAAAGCGGCTTTCTTGTCCGCTTCGGAAAGAATTGCCTTAGACAATCGATTAAATCTAACCTCGCAGCATATAGCAGCGTTTTTTGAAGAACAGCTACTGTCTTCTCCCGATTCTCGTGAAAAACTCACAAATATGCGGCAGGTTTTGTCTCAAAGACTGGAACGTCGTAAAGAATTGAAGGACAAACTAGAACAAGATAAGAAACTTCTTGGATCTTCGGGCCTGGATTTTGATCGTGCTATGCAATATAGTGCTCTAGTTGAAGAAGACAAACGTGCTTTAGATGAATTGGATCAAGGGATCCTAGATCTGAAGCGACAAATCCAGCAGTTAACATGAGACGATCTTGTATATATGCTTTTGATTTAGATGGTACATTGCTACGAGGTAATAGTAGTATAGGGTTTTATAAATACGCTTTAGGACACCGCTTATTCTCTTATAAAACCCTCCCTTCTTGCTGTTTGTTTTTTCTTCGTTTTCGATTTTTTTTTTTAGATTTGCCTTCATTTTATTCGCGAATCGCCTCTTCTTTGCTCTCGACAGTCTCATTTGATAATCTTTCTTCCATGGCTCTAGAGTTTGCCGAAACATTAAAAGAAAAAGATTTTTACCCTCCTGCTTTAGAAAAATTTCATGAAGCTTTGGAGGATTCTTCAGGGGAAGTCATGATTTTTTCCTCGTCTCCAGATTTTATTGTTCGGCCCATAGCCGAGAGACTTGGAGCGGATATGTGTTATGCCTCAGGGTTTCAAGAATTTTCTAGAGGGCAAATGCTTGCAAATCAATGTCTAACTGGGGATAATAAAGCGAAAATACTTAGCCATCTTAAAAAAATAGGGCGTGCAAGAAGCCATACTTTCTCAGATCATATTTTAGATCTGCCCTTTCTTTTGCTAGGTGAGGAAAAAACCGTAGTACGACCTAAAGGAAGACTTAGAAAAATGGCTAGAAAGTATTACTGGAATATTATTTAACCTAAGAAAAAAAGCTCGACCTTATCCTAGATAATCGAGTATTCTCATACTAGTTTCTATGGATTTATTTTACTTTAATTTATTAAAAGTAGTTGCCAAAATTATTGATAACAAAAAAGGCAATAACCCTGTTGTCTTAGATGTCCGTGCCATTTCTCAGCTCACAGATTACTTTATTTTTGCTGAAGGAAATGTTGGTGTACATGTAAAAGCTTTGGCAGACACCATTGTAGAGGAATTGAAACAGTATAATGTTTCTCCTTTACATGTAGAGGGGTTAAGCCATGGTGACTGGGTAGTTATAGATTACGGATTTATCGTCATCCATTTGTTTATCTCATCCATCAGAGATCATTATCGTCTGGAGGAGTTATGGAAGGACGGTTCCATTATTACATCCAAGCTTCTAGCTTCTTAACGGGGTAGAATAACTTTATGAATAAAAAACGTGTAGTAGTCACGGGATTGGGCGTTGTTTCTTGTTTGGGCAATGAAATAGACACCTTTTATGATAACCTGCTTGCTGGTATCAGTGGCGTTCGTACAATCACTTCTTTTCCATGCGAAGATTATGCTACCCGTTTTGCTGCTTGGATTCCTGAATTTAATCCCGAGCCTTATTTAGATAAAAAACAAGCACGTAGAGTTGATCCTTTTATTACTTACGCAGTAGTTGCAGCTAAAAAAGCTATTGCGATGTCTCGATGGGATAAAGACAATCTTCCTGCTGATCCTCTCCGTTGCGGTGTTATCATCGGCTCTGGTATGGGAGGTCTACAGACTTTAGATGAAGGTATGGAACGTCTTATTTTAGGCAATAAGAAGCTTTCTCCTTTCTTTATCCCTTATATTATTACTAATATGGCTCCTGCGCTTATTGCTATGGACTTTGGACTTATGGGTCCAAATTATTCGATCTCCACAGCTTGCGCAACTTCGAATTATTGTATTGATGCAGCTTACCAGCATCTTGTTTCCGGACGTTCTGACATGATAGTTTGTGGTGGAACTGAGGCTGCAGTGAACCGTGTCGGATTGACCGGTTTTATTGCTAACCGTGCTTTATCGGAGAGGAATGACGCTCCTCAAGAAGCGTCTCGTCCTTGGGATAGAGATAGAGATGGTTTTGTTATTGGAGAGGGAGCTGGAGTTTTAGTTTTAGAAACTTTAGAGAACGCTTTGAAGCGAGGAGCTCCGATATATGCGGAGATACTTGGTTCATATACCACCTGTGATGCTTTCCATATTACAGCTCCTAGAGATGATGGAGAGGGCATTACTTCATGTATTCTTGGAGCTCTAGAGAGTTCTGGCATTCCTAAAGAACGCGTAAATTATATTAATGCTCATGGGACATCAACTCCTCTAGGAGACATATCGGAAGTTTTGGCATTGAAAAAAGCTTTTGGTAGTCATGTGAAAAATTTACGAATGAATTCCACAAAGTCTCTTATAGGTCATTGCCTGGGAGCGGCTGGGGGAGTCGAAGCTGTTGCAACAATTCAAGCAATTCAAACGGGCAAATTACATCCTACGATTAATTTAGAGAACCCGATTGCAGAAATTGATGATTTTGACGTGGTTGCAAATAAGGCCCAAGATTGGGATATTGACGTTGCTATGTCGAATTCTTTTGGTTTTGGTGGACATAATTCAACGATATTATTCTCGAGGTATATACCCTAATTATGATGAAGACAAAGTATGAATACTCTTTTGGCATTATTCCCATAAAGTTTTTTGGTACTCCAGATAGAAGTACGCTGAAAGCTTGTTTTATCTGCCATACCCAAGGTAAGCATTGGGGATTTCCTAAAGGTCATTCTGAAGATAAAGAAGGTCCTCAGGAGGCTGCAGAAAGAGAGCTGGTTGAAGAAACAGGCTTAAGTGTAGTCGATTTTTTCCCAAAAGTTCTTGTAGAACACTACTCTTTTAATGATAACGAGGTGTTTGTTCGCAAAGAAGTTACTTACTTTTTAGCAGAAGTTCAAGGGGATGTACACGCGGATCCAGAGGAAATTTGTGACACTCAATGGTTAAGCATTCAAGAAGGAATGCGTTTATTGAATTTCCCAGAGCTTAAGGAGATTGCTGGAGAAGCTGATAAATTTATCAACAGCTACCTCTTCTCATCCTAAATTATAAAATGTAAGGAGAGGGAAACCTCTCCTTAAACATTTATATCGTTGTTTTTTCTCTACAAAATTTATTTAGATAATCTTGATGAGCAAGCTCGATTACTTTTTGAGCTTCTTTCTTTCCATAGATACCTACGATTTCAATTTTTGCAGGTTTGCCGTGGATCAAATGCTCTGGGGATGCTTTATAAGTCAGAAAATAGTGTTGGATCATATCGAGAACTGTGCAAGGGCAGTCCGAAATGTCTTGAATTTCTGAAAATACTAAATCATCTTCAAGAACAGCGATAATCTTATCGTCAGCCTCTCCAGAATCAATAATACGTAATCCTCCAATAGGACGTGCTTGAAGCAAGATATTGCCGTGGGTAATATTCTTTTCCGTCAGCACACAGATATCCAAGGGATCATCATCTCCTTGTATATTCTCTTTCAAGCTCTGTTCTCCACTATACTTCCCAGAGAGTTCCCCACAATATGTTCTAGGTAACAATCCGTATAAACAAGGACAGAAGTTAGAAAATTTTTGAGGACGGTCTACTTTCAATAAACCGGTAGCTTTGTCTAATTCAAACTTTACAGAGTCCTGTGGGGTAATTTCTATATAACAACATAGAGATTCGTAGTTATCTTGAGTTAGTATAGGACCGTGCCAAGGATGCATGATCGATAAAGATGGTTTTTCAGACATAAGCCACTCTCGTTATAGACTTTTTTTTACTTTCTAGTTTTTCGGAGGCCCTTAGCGTATCACGTGAGGAATTTTAAGAGAAGGGAGAGGGTTTGGTTAATTGACTTTTAATTAAATCTATACAATACTCGCGTATTATAATTGCAAATTCTTCCATTTTAAGATTATGAAATATCCCCTAGTGTTCAAAGATATAAATATAGAAGATTACGAACGTGTGATAGAAGTAACGTGTGAAAGCGTACAGCTACACGCTTTGATCGCTATTCATCAAACGCTAGTGGGCCCTGCATTAGGTGGGGTTCGTGCTTTTGCTTATAATTCTTTTGATGATGCCTTAACAGACGTTTTACGTTTGTCTAAAGGGATGACATATAAAGCAGTTCTCAGTGAGACAGAAACAGGCGGAGGAAAAAGTGTTATCATTCTTCCAAAAGGTATGACACGTCCTACTGAGGCTATGCTCCGTGCTTTTGGTCAGGCGGTAGATTCGCTTGGTGGTCGCTATATAGCCGCTGAAGATATGGGAGTATCTGTTCATGATATCAACATCATTAATCAGGAGACTCCTTGGGTATGCGGTATAGAAAGCGTAAGTGGTGATCCTTCAATTTACACAGCTCACGGAGTCTTTTTATGTATAAAGGAAACAGCAGAGCAGTTGTGGGGTGACTCTTCTTTAAAGGGGAAAAAGATCGGTATTCAAGGTCTTGGTGCTGTGGGTAGAAAATTACTCCACTCTCTATTTTTCGAAGGTGCGGAACTTTATGTTTCCGAGACGAATCAAGAGGTCCTTCAAGAAATTACCAAATTCTATAGCGTCACTGTTGTTTCTAAAGACGCTTTCCCAACATTAGAATGTGACATTTTTGTTCCATGTGCATTTGGTGGGGTGATTAATAACAGTAATGTCGACAATTTGCGCTGTCGTGCAATTGTTGGAGCTGCAAATAATCAACTAGAAAACGCTTCTTTAGGCGCTGCTCTTCATGCTAGGGGGATCTTATATGCTCCAGACTATCTAGCGAATGCTGGAGGCTTATTGAATGTGGCACTTGCAGTCGGCAAGCCTTATTGTCCGAAAGCCGTCTTACAAAAGGTTAGTAGACTTCCTCTGATTCTTAGAGAAATTTATGAACAGAGTAAAGCCTCTAATAAAGATACCGTAATTCTATCTGATAGTATAGTAGAAGAAAAACTTACCGCTTATATTTAATAAGCGAGTAAGTTTTCCTCAGGAACAACGTTGCAACGTTCTTGTAGAGCTTCTAAAGTAATTCTATGAATCTCTTCATTTCCAGAAGCTAAAATGATGGGGTGGTTTTCTAAAATGAAACCCTCCCTACGATAATTTAGTGGATTTCCAAAAATATCAGAAACACTACCACCAGATTCCTCGACTAAAAATGCTCCGGGAGCATGATCCCAAGTTTTTGCTTGGGAAATAGCGAAAGGATAACGGATAAAAAAGTCTACAGCGCCTTCAGCAACCATAGCATATTTGTATTGGCTATCAACACGGCAAGCCTGAGGTTGCCCAGGTAGGGATAAGCTTAATAAACGTGTGGTGTGGTGTTGTTGGTTTCGTGCTGCTAAAGAAGCTTCGCAAAACCTCCCTGTTAATGTGGTTCCAGATCTTAAATAACGTCTGGATTCAATTGCGGTGCCGAATAAGGAGACGCCGTGGTTTTTTGCAGCAGAATAGATTTTATAGGTATGAGGGTCCGTCGATGGGCAAGCCATCACCGCAAGTATAGGCTTATCTTCATAAATGAGAGATACTGCCGTGGCAAAAAACCTATTTTTGATAAATCCGGACGTACCATCGATAGGATCAACAAGCCAATATAACGAGGAGGTTTCTTGATAGGGCGTTAATGTCTCTAGAAGATCTTCAGGCGTTACTTGAGGATCTAGTTTATGAACAAATTCTAAAATTTTGTTAATTTTATGATTATCATTTACAGGGTCTAGGACTTCCTCTCCTATAAACGGAATGTGTGGAAAGGTTGTTGAGAGTTTTTTTTGCAGACAATATTGGACCGCGTAGTCTGCAGGAGTGACAAAAGATCCATCGGGTTTTGTCCAGAAATGAACCAGAGGGAGGCGCTGTCGGTAACGGATTAACTCGGCGATTGTTTTCTCAACTATACTTTCTGCAACTCTTTGATAGTCTAGCAAATGAGACGGCATAGTGATTTTTTTCCTAAGTAATAGCTAAACCATACTATCAAAAGCCGGGATTATGTTAAACTTACTAGAGGGGTTGTAAGAGAATTTGTTATGGGAAAAGGTTACCTATGATAGTTAAGATGTGGCGCACTATCTATGAAACTACCTATGCATCTCTCGTTGGCTTTGCCTTAAAATTGCGCTACAAGATAAAACTAGAGGGTTTAAAGTCTCTCAAACCCAATCCCAATCAAGGCAGCCTGTTTTTATCAAATCATGTAGCTGAAATTGATCCGGTAATTCTTGAATACTTATTTTGGCCACGTTTTCATGTGCGTCCTCTTGCTGTGAGTTATTTATTTAAGAATACCGTAGTTCGCTGGTTCTTAAATTCTGTCAGGGCTATACCTGTACCCAATATTGTTCCTGGAAGAGAGTGTAAAAAGACTATCGAACAGATGGAAGAGTTTTACAATCAGACAATTAGCGTCTTGGATAATCGGGGCAGCGTCTTACTGTATCCTTCGGGTAGATTGTCAAAGAATGGTAAAGAAGAAATAGTTAATCAGTATTCCGCACACGTGTTATTGCATAAATCCAAGGCGTGTAACGTATTTTTGATACGTATTAGCGGATTATGGGGCAGCGCTTTTTCGCGTTATAAAACTCAATCTACACCTAAGTTGGGGATAGTATTTAAGGAAGCTGTGCGAGCCCTATTGCGTCGGGGATTATTTTTTATGCCGAAACGCTTTGTGAAAGTAACGATACAGCAAATAGACAACGACTTCTTAAAACAATTCCCTACAAAACAGGATTTAAATGCTTTTCTTGCTTCGTGGTTCAATGAGGAAGAAGAGAGTTTTCCTATAGAAATTCCTTATGCCTAATGTAGCGGAGTTATGGTATGCATAAGCGTTGGCATCATTCTAATAAACGTCGTGTAGGTTTACGTGACGGTCGGACTGTTTTACAGAAATTCTTAAAACTGTGTTCAGAAATGGGATCGGATGCCAGCTGTTGGGATGAACAGCTCGGGGTTTTATCTTATGATGATCTACGTAAGGCTGTTATAGCTTTAGCTTTAAAAATATCCAAATATCCCGATGAGCATATTGGAGTCATGATGCCCGCTTCTGCGGGAGCCTATATTGCTTATTTCGCTATACTCTTATCTGGTAAAATTCCCGTTATGATTAACTGGAGTCAGGGATTTCGTGAAATGGTAGCTTGTATGGAGCTCGCTCATGTAAATCATATCCTAACTTCTAAACAACTTGTTGATCATTTACGCCAGGTTCACAGTGATATTGAGTATCCAGCACAGTTAATTTACATGGAAACTATACGTAAACATCTCTCTCTTTGGGATAAGATGCGTATAGCGTTTTATCTATCTCTACCTTATCGCTGGTTGATACGCCTGTTCAATATTTCAAGTCAGGATGAAGAGGACACCGCTGTTATTCTATTTACCTCAGGGACGGAAAAACTTCCGAAAGGGGTCCCATTAACACATGCAAATCTCATAGAGAATCAGAAAGCCTGTTTAAAATTTTTCAACCCTACAGAAAACGACATTATGATGTCGTTTCTTCCTCCGTTTCATGCTTATGGGTTTAATTGCTGTGCGCTTTTCCCCATGCTAGCGGGTTTATGTGTAGTTTTCTCCTACAATCCTTTGCAACCTAAAAAGATTGTAGAACTTATAGATAAAACTCATGCGACTTTTTTAGGCAGCACGCCTATCTTTCTCGACTACATTTTGAAAACAGCTAAAAAACAAGAATCTTCTTTAAGTTCTTTGAGTTTTGCAGTTATTGGTGGTGACGCGTTAAAAAACTCTTTAAGAGCAAAATCTGAAAAAGATTACCCACACATTACTCTGCGTCAAGGTTATGGAACTACCGAGTGTTCTCCGGTTATTGCAATTAATAATGAGGATAGCCCGAAGGATGAATGTTGCGTGGGGACTCCTATTGCAGGCATGGATGTCATGATTGTTTCTGAGGAAACTCATGTCCCTGTATCATCGGGAGAGGTCGGTTTAGTTGTTATTCGTGGGACATCACTCTTTTCTGGTTATTTAGGGGCTGATCCTAGTCAAGGATTCGTTTGTCTTGGGGGAGATAATTGGTATGTGACGGGAGATTTGGGATACCTGGATAGAAATAATCAGCTATTTTTAAAAGGTAGGCTGAGTCGTTTCGTAAAAATCGGTAGTGAGATGGTAAGCTTACAAGCTTTAGAGAGCCTACTTACTGAAGGTTTCGGGTTGCCTGATGAGCAAGAGGGGATTTCATTAGTCGTTTGTGGTCTTCCTGGAGAGAAGATAAAACTGTGTTTATTTACAACGTTTTCTACAGATCTCAATGAAGTAAATGATATCCTAAAAAACTTAAAAACAAGTAGCATAATGAAGATATCCTATCAGCATCAGCTGGAATCTATTCCGATGCTGGGCACAGGAAAGCCTGATTACCGAGCTTTAAATTCTCTAGCTCTTTCTCTGTTTCATGGGGACTAAAAAGACACTTGAATAGTTAAAGATTCTAGATTTAGAGGAAAAGATCTTTAATGAGTGAATACCCAATAGATTTTGTAACTAATGATTTCTTAGGTTTTTCTCGTTCTACAACATTAGTCAAAGAGGTCGAGAAACGCTATCGTGCGTATTGCGAAGAATTTTCTCATGCACAACTAGGAGCACGAGGTTCTCGCGCTATTGCAGGCCCTTCTCAAATTCTACAGAATTTAGAAAAGAAAATAGTAGATTTTCATAATGCCGAAGCTGCTTTTGTGGTTCATAACGGCTATATGGCGAATTTAGGGTTTTGCTATCACATCTCTAAAGATACTGATAAGGTATTTTGGGATGAATCTGTGCACGTGTCTGTTGTGCAAAGTTTAAAAATGATTTCCGGAAAACAGCAATCATTTCCACATAATGATTTGGATGCTTTAGAGTCTTTATTGATAGCACATAGGGCAGTTTCCTCAGGAAGAATCTTTATTTTCGTTTGTTCGGTATATTCGTTTTCAGGAACATCAGCTCCACTTGAAGAGCTTATAGATCTTTCAAGAAAATATCATGCTCATATCATTGTAGATGAGGCTCATGCTATGGGCATTTTTGGTGAGGACGGTCGTGGTCTATGTCATCAATGGGGATATGAAAATTTCTATTCTGTTCTTGTAACCTATAGCAAGGCTATGGGAGCTATGGGAGCAGCGATTCTTTGTTCTTCGGAAGTGAAAACAGAGTTGATGTTAAACTCCCCACCTTTACGTTATACTACCGCACTAGCCCCTCATGCGTTGATCACAATAGACTCTGCTTACGATCATCTATTGTTGGAGGGAGAGCACTCTAGAAAACAGATGTTCAGCTTGAAGGCTTATTTCCAAGAGCATTTTGGACTGCATTCGCAATGTTGCGGGCAACCTATATGGCTAAAAGATTTTAATATCGATCTTTTTACTTCCATGTTAGATGAGGCTAACCTACGTGTTGGATTAATGACTTTTGTCAATAAACCTTTCATACGAGTAAATTTCCACACGTATAATACGCGTGATGAAGTCGATGTTTTAGTGGCTATGCTACACAGCTATTTAGAAAAATGTTGTTGTGGGATCGACATCGATCATGAACTTTACTTTAGGAGATAGTTTTGCTGATAGTAAGGCTTCATGAAGCTTTTTATTTACAGGTAGAACTTGTTTGCTCTTTATCAGGAATTGGTACCGAAACAGATCTTTAATTTTAAAATGCCCACAGGGAGTGATTTGCATGAGCTGGGTATGGGCGTCTAATTTTTTCTCAAGTGCTGTATGAATGCGGTGGGCTTCTTTCCAAGTCAGCCTGGGACATTTCCCTATGAATATACAGCGCACAAGACGAATAAACGGAGGGTAACTGCATAATTCCCTTCCAGTAACCTCTTGATTATAGAAAGCAGAATAGTCTTGTTGCATAGCACAACGGATCGTGCTGTGATCGGGAAGAAAAGATTGGATGAGGACCTCACCAGGAAGATGGCTTCTTCCTGACCTTCCTGTTACTTGAGTAATGAGTTGAAATACCTGTTCAGAGGCTCTGAAATCAGGAATATAAAGTCCCGAGTCTCCATTTAAAACTACTGCTAGAGTGACAGCAGGGAAATGCATGCCTTTAGCAATCATTTGAGTGCCTATCAAGATATCAGCTTTTCCTGTGGCAAACTGTTTTAGTAAAGATTCGTGGCTTCCTTTAAATTTCGTAGTATCAGAATCAATACGTATAGTGCGAACTTCCGGGAAGATACTATGAAGCACCTTTTCTATTTTTTCAGTTCCTGATCCACGATACTGTAAAGTCATGGCTCCATGACATTTTGGACAGGATGTTTGAGGATCTTTAGGAGAGGAATTACAAAGATGGCAGAGGAGAACATTAGCATACTTGTGGAAAGTCAAGACCATATCGCAATGGGGACATTTCAACGTATGTTTACACGAGGAACATGTAACATTTGTATGGTAACCCCGACGATTAAAAAAAACGAGGGTCTGCTCACCAACAGCAAGACGCTTTTCAATACTTCTAATCGCTGCTTGTGAAAATAATGTTTTTGTCTTTGTTTTTTCTCTCTCCATATTCATATCAATGAGGGAGACTTTTGCTGGAGAGGCAGCCGCCGCTCGTGTCGATAATTCCGAAAGGATATATTTCCCCGATAGAGCATTGGAATAGCTTTCTAGACTAGGCGTGGCACTTCCTAAGATTACAGTAGCATGAGCAAGTTTCCCTCGCATGACAGCAACATCACGGGCGTGATAGCAGGGGTGGCTTTCACTTTGTTTATATGCAGGATCATGTTCTTCATCAACGATGATCAATCCTAAATTCTGCACAGGGCAAAATAAGGCAGATCTTGGTCCTATAATGATACTAATATTTCCCTTAGAGGCTTCTCGCCAGGTTTTATTCCTATCACTATCGCTGAGTTTGTGATGGAGAATACCAACTTCTTTTCCAAAATGGGCTTTAAATAAGGTGACTGTTTGTATCGTAAGAGCAATTTCAGGAACTAAAAGGATAGCGCTTTTCCCTAATTTTCTTGCCTCACGAATAGCTTGGAAATATACCTCTGTCTTCCCACTTCCTGTTATACCAAAAAGAAGGTGTGTTTGAAATTTCCCCAAAGATAAAGAAGAAGAAATCTTATCTACAGCAGATTGTTGCTGAGGATGTAAAGGATGCGCATCGGGGAGGAAAAATGTTAAACTGTCTTCTTGAATTTCAAGATCGGCAGCGTTGGCAATTTCAATAGCGCCGAGTTTCTCTAAAGAATGGATAGGGGATTGGGAGACCTTAGCCTTCTCCATAAGTTCAGAAAAACCCGGAGGAGAACTACAAGACAGTAATGTTTTTAAAGTTGCTGCTTGCGAAGGGGATTCTTTTTGAAGGGCAAGAATCATCTCTTTCGTCTTCGCTTTGCTTTGCTTGAGTAACACACGATAGTGTTGTTTTGGTTGTATGATACTTGAGGATATTCCTGGGAGCACTAAACGTAATGTCTTTCCTAAAGGAGCGAAGTAGTATTGACTCATCCAGAACATAAGTTCTAAAAGATCTTGAGGCAAGACGATTCCAGAATCAATAACACCTAAGACTGGGAGAACACGCCGACATTCTGTTGTTGCTTTAATCTGATGGACAATTCCGTACTTTTTTGCCCCCCGTAAGGAAACGCTAACACCAGTACCCTTAGTAATGTGTTCAAGGTTTTTAGGAAGCCCGTAGTCTAACACCTTATTGATATTGGAGTTTACTATGACTTCTGCGTATAGGCGAAAGGTAGTTGATTCAATATTACCCATAGATCTCGTTTCAATTGCGGATCATTTTCATAGTATACTGAAGAATAAATAGGAATCCAAGTGCACCCATCTTTAGCGAACGATTGATGATAACGTATGTTAGACATTTTATAACGCATCATCGTTAAAGGCGCTAGACATAAAGAGAAGCCCTTATTCTTATAAAAAATATTTTTATGACCGGTGGATAAGACGAGCCGTGAAGGGAAAATTTGTTGGGTGAGAATTTTTGCTAGTCTATTGAAGAACAAGACTTCTTCGTCTTTTTCCTCATCTACAAAAATCCCACAGGGGATATTCAAAGATGTTTTCACACAGTGTGCTTCTAAAGCAGGATAACGGAATCTTAGGATTTCTTCTCTGGAAAGATCGGGAGGAGGAGGAATACATTCCCACGAAGATTTTTTTACACGCTCATGAATAGTAGGTAAGGGAGGTTCTTCATTATCCTGGGTTGGAGGGGGAGAAGAATTTGTTAATTTTTTATCTATAGTGGCAGGTTGAGGAATACTTATTGGTTTGGAAATCGGGGAAGGTTTTGCAGGGGGGAGCTTGCTTATTTCTTCTTTGAGGCTTAAAGGGATAAGTTTTGCTAATGGTGGATAATACGGCTCTAAATAGCGATCAATGATTTCTTGTAAAATCAAAGAGATTGAAGGATTCGGATATGTCATACGAATATAAAAATGGCGAAGATATTTACGGATTCACTATAGATATAGAGGGTTTATTCATCCACGCTCTTTATTTCCAGATGTGAGAATCTCCTTGCTTTTTAGGTATCACAGGATAATACACTACGGTAATTAGGGAAAAACTCTACAATATTTTTTTAAGAGGATTTACATGAAACGTTGGTTCCAAGGAAGTTTAATAGCTCTCTGTTTATTACTTACATTGCCTTGTTGTGCAGCAAAAAGACGCTCTCAGCATCAAAAGGACTCCGGGAAGGTCACAGTTCAACAAGTGAAAGATTCAGGAGTACAATGGGAGCGCTATACCAATGCTGTTGAACAATCTAAAAAAGATCACAAACCTATAGGTTTATTTTTCACAGGTTCTGATTGGTGTATCTGGTGTATGAAAATGAAAGATCAGATTTTAAATACTGTTGAGTTTGCAGATTATGCTAATGAACATTTGCATATGGTGGAATTGGATTTCCCACAGGTGAATAACCAACCTGAAGATGTGCAACAGCAAAACCGAGCATTAAAATCCAAATATGGTGTCAATGGGCTCCCAACGTTAGTTTTCATTGATGCTAATGGAGCTGAGAAAGCCAGAATGGGATTTGAGTATGGTGGTGGCGCAAATTATGTTAAGAAAATCCAAGCTGCTTTGAAGCAAAAATAGTAAATCTCTTCTTGAAGAATTTTAGAGAGGAGATCTTCCTCTCTGAAGTTCTCTTTTCTCTTAATTAAACATTCATCTTTTTTATTGTTTTTGAGAAAATCTCTATCTTACAGTGAACTTTTAATACCACTTTCTTCAGATAGCATCGAGTTTTTTGCATCGTGGTTTGCATTTTCGAAAGCAACGCACTCTTTGAAGAATAAGAAATAGGCAAAAGGATTTAGAAAAAATGTCAGAAGCTGAATACCTAACACAAGAAGATTTTCTCCAAAGAAGTAACAAGCTCCAGGAAATATCTGATCTAGGTATTAATCCTTATCCTTATGAATTCCCAGGAACAAGTAGTGTTGAGGAAATCAAACAAGAATATGCTTCACAGACTCTTGGTAATAGCGAAGACGCCACGAATAAGAAAACTCCTAAGGTAAAAATCTCAGGACGTATGGTGCTTTTCCGTTCTATGGGAAAGAACGCTTTTGCTCAAATCTTGGATAATGATCAAAAAATCCAAGTCATGTTTAACAGGGATTTTTCTTCAGTGGCAGGTCTTCCTGAAGATGCAGAAATTTCTCCGATAAAATTTATAGAGAAGAAGCTTGATCTTGGAGATATTTTAGGAATAGAAGGGTACCTATTTTTCACACATTCAGGAGAACTAACTATCCTTGTAGAGACCGTTACCCTGCTATGTAAAGCTTTGATCTCCCTCCCCGATAAACATGCAGGATTAAGTGATAAAGAAATCCGTTATAGAAAACGTTGGCTAGACCTGATTTCTTCGGATGAAGTGCGTCAGACTTTTTTTAAAAGAAGTCGTATTATCAAATTAATCCGTCAGTATATGGATGCTCAGGGATTTATGGAGGTAGAAACTCCTATATTACAAAATATATATGGTGGTGCTGAAGCAACACCCTTTGTCACTACTTTGAATGCTTTGCACTCAGAAGTGTTCTTAAGGATTTCTCTAGAGATTGCTTTAAAGAAAATTCTTGTTGGCGGAACCTCACGTGTCTATGAAATCGGAAAAGTATTCAGGAATGAGGGGATCGATAGGACGCATAATCCTGAATTTACCATGATTGAAGCCTACGCTGCTAACGTGGATTATCATAGTGTTATGACTTATGTGGAAAACCTTGTTGAATACCTAGTGTGTGCATTAAATGATGGCAGCACTGTTTTGACCTACTCACATTTGAAACAAGGGCCGCAAACTGTTGATTTTAAAGCTCCTTGGATTCGCATGACGATGAAAGATAGTATTAAGACATACGGAGATGTGGATGTCGATCTTCATGCAGATCATGAATTGCGCAATATTTTAAAAGAGCGTACCTCGTTACCTGAGGAATCTTACGCAACGGCACCCAGAGGTTTATTAATCACAGCGCTGTTTGATGAGTTAGTCTGTGATAAGCTAATCGCCCCTCACCATATTACAGATCATCCTATAGAGACGACACCTTTATGTAAGTCTTTACGTTCTGGAGATGCAGATTTTGTAGAACGTTTTGAAAGTTTTTGCTTAGGAAAAGAACTCTGCAATGCTTATTCAGAGTTGAATGATCCACTACATCAAAGAATGCTTTTAGAAAAGCAAATGGAGAAAAAAGCTTTAGACCCCGATAGTGAATACCACCCTATTGATGAGGAGTTTTTAGAAGCCCTATGTCAAGGAATGCCTCCTGCAGGAGGGTTTGGAATCGGGATCGATCGTTTGGTGATGATTCTTACTGATGCGGCTTCTATCCGAGATGTTTTGTATTTTCCAGCTATGCGTCGTTTAGAATCAGAAAATAATTAAAGTTTTTTTACTTTAGGCCCTGATTTAGCATCCTCGATACTATAGCCTAAAGAAGCAACCTGATCTCGAAGAGCATCCGCTTGTTTCCAATTTTTCTCACTACGAGCAACTTCTCGTTCTTCTACAAGTTGCTTCACGTGATCGGGAATTTCCAAGTCAGCGGAGAAGGGGATCACACCAAGTACGGTATTGATTCTCTTCATAATGTCTAAAACATAGTTAGCATCAGCTTGTGTAAAATTAGCTTGATCGATGGTTGAGTTTGTTTGATGGATAAAATCAAATAAAGCTGCAAGAGCTGCTGCTATGTTTAAATCATTAGCAATCGCCTCTGAAAAGGCTTGTAAAAACCCTTCCCCGTGCTGCTGCATATCTTCTGAAATGTGCGAGCTTTCGGGATAAACACTTTCTATTCTGGAAATAAAATCACGAAGACGTTTTAATGCCTGACGGCAAGCAAGTAATCCTTCTTCTGTGAAGTTTAACTGCATTCTATAATGACTCTGTAAGAGCATGTAGCGGATTTCTTCTCCAGAAAACCCACGATCTAATAAATTTCTCAGTGTGAAAAAATTCCCTAAGCTTTTCGACATTTTTTTCCCATCAACGAGAAGATGTTCCGAATGGAGCCAGTAACGAGAAAAAGGTTGGTGCGATAGAGATTCTGATTGGGCAATTTCATTTTCATGATGGGGGAAGATATTATCCACACCACCTGCATGAATATCAATAGAAGCGCCAAGAAGTTCCATAGCCATAATGGAACATTCTAGATGCCATCCTGGACGACCTTTACCAAAAGGACTTTCCCAGTAAATATGACCATCTCTCTTCTCTTCATACGCTTTCCATAATACGAAATCAGAAAGGTTTTCTTTGTCATATTCATCAGAGGATACTCTAGAGCAACATTGCAAATCTTGTAATTTCAATTGAGATAACTTTCCATATGTGGGAAATTTCTCTATAGAAAAATATACCGAACTATCCTGACCAACATAAGCAATGCCTTCATCTAAAAGCTTTGCGATAGCTTCAATCATTTGAGGGATGTAATGCGTAGCATGGGGATAGACATCCGCAGGGAGAATATTTAATGAAGCAACATCTTCAAAAAATGCTTGTATATACGGAGCAGTATAAGCATCCAGGGATATATTTTTCTTACAAGCTCCTGCTAAAGTCTTATCATCCACATCTGTAATGTTCATAATGTGTCTTACAGAATAGCCGAAAAACAAAAGAGTCCGTTTTAGTAGGTCTTCAAATACGTACGTACGGAAATTTCCAATATGTGCGTAGTCATATACCGTAGGACCGCATGTATACAATTTCACAGGATCATTTGAAGAACAAAAAAGCTCTTTTGCTCTTGATACCGTATTATACAAATAAAGCTTCTGTTTACTTTCCGATGATTGTCTCATGTATAGACTCTCAGAGGTTATAGATTTTTCCCGGTGAGAGCGTCGATTAGGCTTGTGTCAAGGTGCTATATTAACGCCTCAGTATGAAAGAAGAGTATATTTTCTTGTGACTTTAACATAAGATCGTTTCCCGATCCATGGTTTTTCTAAGGAACACAGTAGAAGAATTAGTAGATTAGGATTATTTAAAAGAAGAATAAATCTAAGGATTTTACGCATAAATATTCCTAAGAAATACATGATTATCTAATTCAATAGAAAATTATGTTTGATTGTAGAAAAGGTCAAAACTTTTAGGTGGTGTTTTTTATTTCGTTTTAATAAAAAAAAGACTATACGACAAGGATGGTTAACAGAATGCCCTGAGAGCATTTTGTGACGCCTAAATAGAACGAGTTGCGTCCTATTCACTCGGAGAAGGAGAGGAAGCCCATGATCATGTTACAGGTTATGAAGAAATATTCTTTGAAGCAACTGAAGGTATTAACAACGTTTCTATTAAGTGCAGGTTCTTTAAGTTTGCATGGCGTTGTTCATGAGAATTCTTCTAAGCTTGTTTGGCATGTAGATTATAATGAGGCTGTAAAAAAAAGCCGCGATTCTGAATTGCCAATGTTAATCTTTTTTTCAGGTTCCGATTGGAGCGGCTCATGCATGAAAATTCGTAAAGAGGTGCTTACTTCTTTAGAATTTTCCAAAAAGGTCAATGGAAATTTCATATGCTTAGAAGTAGATTTTCCTAAGCATTCTTCACAAAGTGAAACACTACGCTCACAAAATGCTAATCTAAAAACTCAGTTCAAAATTGAAGAGTTTCCCTGTCTTCTCTTACTCTCTCATGACGGAAGAGAGATTTATAAAATCGGTTCTTTTGGTAATGAGACTGGAGAAAACTTAGGCGAGAGTCTATGTCATATTATTGAGAGTGATTTCTTAATAAGTAACGCCTATCCCATCATGCATACATTATCTATGGAAGAACTCCAGAAGTATTACCGACTTTCTGAAGAGCTTTCGCAAAAAGATTTCATGGCAAAAGCCTTGGAGTTGGGTGTGCGTAATGACGATTACTTCTTCTTATCAGAAAAATATCGTCTTCTTGTTGAAGGCGGGAAAATGGATTCTGAAGAATGTCAAAGAGTAAAACGTAAATTACTCAATAAAGATCCTAAAAATGAACAACATACCCACTTTACTGTTGCTCTGATCGAGTTTCAGGAATTGGCCAAGAGATCTCAAGAAGGCGTGCGCCAGGATCCTAGTCAAGTCATCGCTCCTCTAGAATCTTATTTAACAGAGTTCGGTCAGCAAGATCAGGAAAATGTTTGGAGAATTGAGATGATGATAGCTCAATTTTACTTAGATTCTGATCAGTGGAAAAGTGCTTTACAGCATGCCGAAGTTGCTTTTGAAACAGCACCTAAGGAAGTACAGACTCACATTTCTCATTCTTTGGACTATATTCGACACCAGTCGTAGGCTTATTTTTTGCTAATTTGCTACTGAGTGCTTCTGGAATTTGCTGAGCAAAGTCTTGAAGCAGATCTTCAAATTTAGGTTGCTGCTTGTTTTTAGGCATAACAACAATTTGACAAGCAGGAAGAGAGTGACGCTTTTTACGAAAAGCCTCGCGCACAATACGTTTAAAATAATTTCTTTTATGCGCTTTCCCAAATTTTTTTGAGACAGTTATCCCAAGCTTGCAACATCCAGAATATCTAGATGGAGCAACATGAAAAATAACCTGACTGCCTTGACAGTGAGATCCCGCTCGCGAGATGTAGAGAAACTGCTTTCTCTTTAACACACGAGCATATTTGGGTAAGGTTGATCGATGCACAAAACAAAATATTTTATAGGTCGACTAGATTATGTCTGCCATGACGGCGGCGACGATTCAGTAAATTTCTTCCGTTTTTTGTAGCCATACGGGTACGGAAGCCCACAGAATTTCGACGCTTTCTTTTGCTAGGTTGATAAGTCCGTTTCACAGTACCTTCCTATTGGTTTCTAAGTCTTTCTAGCTTACTGAACGATTGGACTAGAAAAAACTCTCCGTAAGTTTATAAAATTGGATTAATAAAGATCAAGAGAACTCAAGAGATTCTTGCTTTCGATGAGGTAACTTAGCCTCTACTTAAGTCTCCTGTTGTCAAAAAGTGCTAAAGGGATTAAATTAGTTCCTTTTAGCGATATTCCATAATTTAGAGCGTCTTTCTCTGGCTTAGAGAAGGCCATTAGGGTATAGTTTTCATGAAAGTGAGTTCATCTATCAAAGCAGATCCTTCTAAAGGAGATAAGCTTGTTCGTCGTAAGGGGCGTCTTTATGTTATTAACAAAAAGGACCCTAATCGTAAACAACGTCAAGCGGGCCCTGCACGTAAGAAATAATTTAATAAGTTTTAGGTAAGAACGCATGGCGAAAAAGTCAGCAGTAGCGAGAGAAAATAAGCGCCGACGATTAGTAGAGGCGAACTACAAAAAAAGAAGCGAGCTTCGCAATATTGCAAAAAGCTTAACTGCTAGCGAAGAAGAGAAAGAAAATGCACGTGTGGCATTGAATAAGATGAGAAGAGACACGGCTCATATTCGTTTACACAACAGATGCTTATTGACAGGCCGTCCTCGCGGTTATCTAAGAAAGTTCGCTATTTCTAGAATTTGTTTCAGAGAAATGGCTTCCATGGGAGAGATTCCTGGAGTTATCAAAGCTAGCTGGTAGAATTCCCGCGATAGCGTATCTACTATTGGATAAAAACAAGGCGTTAATTTTTTTAGAATTACTTAAGAATTTTTAACGCCTCGTTAAGTTCCGGAATATTTCTGACCCTTTCCCAATTTTCCATTCCTTTTTTCCATACCCAAACATCCTCGGGGTTTATGTTTTCTGTGGTATGTTTTTCTTTATCTCTGAGAAATACAAGAAGATCTTCTAAGGACATTGGTCCGATATTCTGTTTTTCTTTGTTTAAGTAAAACCATTTTTCTGTATTTCTGAGGACTTGATCCACAGGAGATGGGGAGGAAATCACAGAAGAATCTTCTAAAATAGAGTGCAAAATATTATTGGATGGTTCGTTATCATCGGATGAATTAGAATCACCATCCCTTGGGGAAAGGTCCGGGAGGATGAGGAGAATAATGATTCCGAAGAATCCAAAGCACATCCCTGCAAGAAACCAACCGATTGGGTTACGATTTTTTTTAACAGCCAGGTAAGCGGCTAAAAACCCTAACAGAATGTAAATCAAAAAAAAAGAAATAGGAAGCATTGAGGGTAGCATATTAACCGCTTGACCATTAGACTAATCACTAGCGCTTATTATTTCTATAGAGTACATTTCTCGCTAGCGAAATAGGCACATAGGAGGAATATGGATAAGCAGAATTTAAAACTAGATGTGAAAGAAATTGAATTTCCAGAGACTGTATTCAGCCGTGATATAGAGACTCGTGTAATTCAAGTAATTATTTTACATTGTTTAGCTAAAATCAACGGGGTTTCTCTTTTAGGGGGAAATTTAATTGATACTTTATTCGGTAGAGATATCGAGAGAATGAAGGGAATCTATGTAGAACAAGATTCTAAAAATCATCTAGTTAAGGTTCGTGTCGAAGTAAACGTTGATTACGGTGTTTCTATACCAGAAAAAACCGAAGAAATTCAGGGATGTATAGTTTCTGAAGTATCCGAATATACAGGTCTTCATGTAGCTTCCGTTCATGTGATCATTAAGGGGTTAACTCAGCCTAAGGATCGCTCTGAATCAGAAGATGAGCCAGAAGAATTATGTGTTGCAGACCTACCCTCAGCAGAGGACTTTTTAGAGGAGATCAAAGAAGAAGTAGAAGAATAATATTTTCTTTAATCTTCAGTAAGCTTTGAATCTTCAACTTGCTTAGCCAGCAATTGTTGAATGTCTTTTTTCGTTAGCCCAGGGATAGCCTCAAGCTCTCCCTGGGAGGCTTTCATAACTTGTTTCCAACTTTTAAATTTCTGTAATAAGCGTTTTCTTTTTACCTCACCAATTCCGGGAATTTTCTCCTGAGGGAATAAGAGATCTTTATAACGTTTTCTACGATGTTTGCTGATGGCGAATCTATGCGCTTCGTCACGAAGCTTTTGGAAAAATTGTAGAAGTTTTGATGTTG
The DNA here is from genome assembly GCF_000007605.1 of Chlamydia caviae GPIC. Classification (NCBI taxonomy): domain Bacteria; kingdom Pseudomonadati; phylum Chlamydiota; class Chlamydiia; order Chlamydiales; family Chlamydiaceae; genus Chlamydia; species Chlamydia caviae. The sequence goes on along the minus strand of NC_003361.3, from coordinate 957,472 downwards.
GTGCTAGTTGAATCCCCTGAGGGAAGGTATCACAGAATAATTTTTCGTTTCTTAATGAGCTGCTATGGTTGCTTGCTTCTTTAGCTAAGGAGACAACCTGAATTCCCGTGAGATTAAGTTCTTTTAATGTTTTTTTTGCCTGAGAGTATTGGGCGCGCCCTCCATCTATAACAATCATATCAGGAAGAGAAGAGGTAAGAGAACTAAATCTACGTGATAGAACTTCATGGAATGTTGCCAGATCATTATGTGCTAAAGAAGAGATAGAAAATGTCCTGTAACTTTTTGGAGAGAACGCATCATTTTCATAGACAATGTACACACCAACTCCGTGAGAACCTTGTAAATGAGCATTGTCATAACATTCTATGCGGTAAGGATAGTCCGGAGATTTCAGAATTTTCTTCATCTCTTCATAAGGTAGAGATGAAGATTGTGTAGTCGTTTCCGCATGTACCTTAGCGTTATTTTTAGCTAAGGTAAGTAGTTCTTTCCCATAACCTGTTTTCGGAGAGCGCAGCTGAGGTGGCGTATCTTTATTTAACAAATATGGAAGTTCAGGGATGTTTAGAGGAATAGGAGTAAGAATTTCTTTGGGAGTCTGAGGTTGATTGGCGTAGTATTGTAAAATAAAGGAAGAGAGCAAATCCGTATCTTCCTGAGCATTTTCTGAAAATGGGAAATGGCGGGCTCCAAGTAATTTCCCTGAACGTACCGTTAATACAGTAATGACCGTTTCTTGGTATTTTCTATATAGACCAATAGCATCAATATTTTGAAAGTGGAATTTTTCTACATGCTGTTTTTCCATAGCTTGTTGAATAAGTTTTAATGTGCGGTAGTAAATTCCTGCTTGTTCAAACTTTTGTTCTTGAGAGGCCTTCTCGATCGATTTTTCTAAATCTTGAATGATTTCAGAGACCTTACCTTTTAAAAATAATACAGCTTTTTCTAAAGTCTCTTCGTATTCCTCATGCGTACATAGATGCACACAAGGTGCTAAGCACCGTTTCATCTCATAAAGGATGCAAGGACGTCTTCTCGAAGCGAATTCACGATTGGAACACGTGCGTAGTGGGAACCATTGGCTAATAACTTCTAAAAGAGTTCTGCAGGCTTCGGCACTTACGTAAGGGCCAAAAATGATCTGCCTTTTTGAAGATGTAATCGCTTTCGTGCGGATAGCGTCTATTTTCGGCCAAGGGTGTGTCAGAGATATCGCTAGACAAAAGAAAGTTTTATCATCTTTTAAAAGTACGTTGTATTTCGGATGGTGCTTTTTTATTAAGTTATTTTCTAAAAGAAGAGCTTCAGTTTCATTAGAAACTAAAATCGTTTCTATAGTAGTCGTTTTCTTCATTAGGAAGGGAATTCTTTCTCGAGAGTCCCCTTGTTTTTGAAAGTACGTTGTTATGCGATTGCGTAAGTTTTTTGCTTTTCCGATATAGAGTACCTCTCCTGAGTCATCTTTCATGAGATAAACGCCTGGAGATGTGGGAACCAGTTTCGGAGTAAAATCCTTTACACGCATAGTTTAAAACAACGTAAGTTGCTGAACTTTTTCTTGGGTTTGCTTAGAAGTCGTTTCCGGGCCTTCTAATTGACGTAAGATCTGTTGAGCCCTCGATATCACACAAAGAGGAAAGCCAGCAAGTTTCGCAACGTGTATTCCAAAACTTTTCTGAGAATGTCCTTTAAGAATCTCATATAAGAATACAGGATGGCCGCCATTTTCTCTCACCCCCGCATGGAAATTTTCTACATGCGGACAGTGATTCTCTAGATCTGTAAGTTCTTTATAATGCGTGGCGAATAGAGTTTTAGCTTTTTTCCCTTCGGTAAATAGCAGATACTCTACAACGGATTGTGCAATTGCTAAGCCATCATAAGTACTTGTTCCTCGACCGACCTCATCAAGAACGATTAAAGAGCGGTCCGTAGCATTATGTAAAATATTAGCTGTTTCTGCCATTTCCACCATGAATGTAGACATCCCTTTAGATAGATTATCTCCAGCACCTATACGCGTGAAGATTTTATCAATCATGCCGATATGCGCAGATCTTGCAGGGATAAACGAACCCATTTGTGCCATAATGATAAGCAGAGCAATTTGTCGGATATAGGTGGATTTCCCCGCCATATTTGGACCCGTGATTAAAATCATTCGTGTCCGTGCACTATGCATTTTTATATCATTGGGGATAAAAGTTCCCCGATCTAATAATGTTTGTGCGACAGGATGCATCCCTCCCGTTATAGACAGAGAGTCGCTAGTATCTACAATAGGACGACAATAACCATATTCTGCAGCAAGGTCAGCAAGAGAAAGAATATAGTCTGTATCCGCGATGACTTGAGATAGAGAAAGAATTGCATCACGTTGTTCAAGAATTTGCGCACATAAATCCTTAAATAATTGCGTCTCTAACGTCTGCAATTTATCGGAAACATTAAGCATGTCATCTTGGAATTCTTGCAGCTTCTCTGTTGTAAAACGCTCAGCATGTAGACGTGATTGCCTGCGGATAAAATCTTTAGGTAATAGAGGAGCAAGATCGCTACTCACTTCTATATAATAGCCTAAAACTTGGGAATAGCAGACTTTAAGTTTTTTAACTCCCGTTTGTGTGCGGATAGCATCTTGATATTGCCACAACCACTCTTTGGAATTTTCACGAGTATAGCGTAGGCGCTTAAGGTCGGGATGGTGATCATCAGAGAAAATATTTCCATCGGAGATTCTTAAAGGTAGTTCTCCAAAAAGAGCTTTAGAAAGTAGTTCTAAAAGAGAAGCTAGGCCAAGACCTAGGGTGAATTTTCCATGGAAAAATTCTGGTAGAGGTAGGGGAGAAAGAATCTCACAAATATGCATACTAGCATTTAATGAATCACGAAGCATCCCTATATCTTTAGGACCTGCTAATGCCGTGGTAATCTTCGTAGTTAAACGTTCTAGATCGCGTACTTGGGACAGGAAAGATCGTAGATTTTTTCTTAATTCCGAACGATTCAAAAGAAACTCCACAGCATCTTGACGTAGCAAGATTTCTTTTTGATCGTAAAAAGGATTGACTAAAGTATTACGTAGTAGTCTGCCCCCCATAGGAGTGCAGGTGCGTTCCATAACATGTAAAAGAGAACTCTTCCCTTGAGGATCATGTATAGGGGTTAAAAGCTCAAGGTTTACTTGAGACGCAGTATCTATGAGCAAGTGTTTTTGATTTCCGTGTGTTTTGGGTACGGAAATGTGCTCAACAGGTAAAAGAAGTTTATCTTGAAGATAGGAAAGTAGAGCCCCTGCTGCGTTAATAGCAGGAACGAGACCTTTGAGGCCGAAACCATCCAAGGACGATACATTGAAATGGGAGGATAACTTCTGCGTAGCAAACTGATGCTCGAATGCCCAGTCAGAGTAGGTAGATAAAGTAAGTTTTAAATGCTGTTGGATTTGTTCTACGATCTCAAAGTGTTTTTTATAGAATTTGTCACAGCTTAAGATTTCTGTAGGGGCTAAACGACAGATTTCATCAATAAGATCTTTCATATTGTCGTATTCGTTTAACAGAAATGCTCCTGTGGAGAAATCTAAACATGAAAATCCAAATAAAGAGCCAACACGATAGATAGAGACAATATAATTATTCGCTTTTTCAGGAAGTAGTGAGGAAGAAAGTAATGTTCCTGGAGTGACAAATCTCTGCAGTTCTCTAGCTAAAGGTTCGGATTTTCCTTTATTGTTTTGTGCTTCTTCGATCTGTTCGGCAATAGCAACTTTGAATCCTTTACTCACCAAACGGTCTATATACCCGTTTACTGTAGATACAGGAATTCCACTCATAGGAATCCCTTGTCTTTGCGTGAGATTAATATCTAAATTCTGAGAGAGCAAAACAGCATCGTCATAGAAAGCCTCGTAAAAATCCCCCATGCGGAAGAGAAGGAGAGACTCTCCTGCTTGCTCCTTACATTGATGCCATTGCTTCATCATAGGTGTAGGTTTTTTTGATGTCATAGTTCTTCTTTTGAGGAAAATATTACCTAGAGATTAACCTAGTTGAGTGGAAGACAACGCTTAGAAATGTTGCTATTCCATAAATTCAATAACTGCTGGTTAGATTAGCAAACTCATGTAAAAGACCATAGAGATTTTGCCGAATTTTCCAATGCGTTAGCCTGCTAGATTACTACATTTATCCTTCGGTATCAAGATGGGGATCATATAGAATTTTGTTGATAACCGATTCATAAAGTGAGCTGTCTTTCATTTAAAGCAGTGAATATGGCATAACCAAGGAACAGCCAAGCTTATAACTTATGTATACAGAAGAAAGTTTAGATAATCTTAGACACAGCATTGATATTATCGAAGTGCTTTCGGAACACCTCCATTTAAAAAGAAGTGGAGCTACCTATAAAGCGTGTTGTCCCTTTCATGTAGAAAAAACGCCTTCTTTTATTATCAATCCGACAGGGGCTTACTACCATTGTTTTGGTTGTGGAGCTCACGGGGATGCTATTAGTTTTTTAATGAACCATCTCGGGTATTCATTTAGTGAGGCTGTTCTCACTTTATCGAAGAAATTTCATGTAGATTTAATTGTTAAAATTAAGGATACACAATCTCCTTTCTCAACAGGCGCTAAGGATGAATTACGTCAAATTAACAGTGAGGCAGAAAAACTTTTCCGTTTCTGTTTGTATCAGCTTGCTGAGGGGAGGGAAGCTTTACAATATTTGTATCGTCGGGGATTCTCTCCAGATACTATAGACCGTTTTCATTTAGGCTATGCTCCCGAACAAACCTTGTTTATCCAAGCAATGCGGGAAAAAGATATTTCTGAAAAACAGCTTGAAGATGCAGGTTTCATAGGAAATAAATGGTTTTTATTTTCCCGTAGAATCATTTTCCCTGTCCATGATGCCTTAGGGCATACCATAGGGTTTTCATCGAGAAAATTTTTGGAAAATACACGGGGGAGTAAGTATGTCAACACTCCTGAAACTATTATTTTTAAAAAGTCTCGAGCTCTTTTTGGACTCCATCTATCTCGGAGAAGAATAGCGAAAGAAAAACGTGTGATTCTAGTTGAAGGTCAGGCGGATTGCTTGCAGATGATAGACTCAGGGTTTAACTGTACTCTTGCTGCTCAAGGAACCTCTTTCACTGAAGATCACGTAAAAGAATTAAGTAAACTAGGTGTTCTTAAAGCTTATCTACTTTTCGATGGTGATGATGCTGGAGTGAAAGCTGCCATTCGTGTTGGAGATATGTGCCAGACGGCAGGGATCGCTGTTATGGTCTGTCGTCTTCCCAAAGGAGAAGACCCTGATTCCTTTTTAATGCATAAAGGAGCTCGACTTCTTGGAGAGCTACTAGATCAAAGTGAGGATTACCTCACTTTTCTTGTTAGTGAAAAAATTCGTGTGTATCCGAATTTTTCTCCAAGAGAGAAGGCTCTGGTAATTGAAGAGACGATTACACAGATTAAAAAGTGGGGGAACCTTATTGTTGTCTACGAGCATCTCAAGCAGTTAGCTTCTTTGATGATGATCCCTGAAAGTATGGTATTTTCCTTAGCGAAATTAGAATCAGGAATCACACCGAGCAAGGCCCCTGTAGCTAATAAAGAGAAGTTACCAAAAATTCATTCCGATGTGATTATTGAAACCGATATTTTGCGCTGCATGCTATTTTGCAAACCCCATAACATCAGTATTCCTCATACAGCAAAAAATTACTTCACAGCTATGGATTTCAAACATCCTGAGTGTAGAAAGCTATTTTCCCATCTGATTGAATATTACGAAAAACATCACAGTAATCTTCCTTTTGACAAAGCGCTATCCTTGTTGGAAGATAAGATCATCATAGAGCTTTTAATAAAACGACGTATAAATACCGACTGTCTTGAGAACGTATTTGTACAATCTTTACAGAAGCTCGCAGATCGTCAGTGGAGGGAACACCGTCATCCACTCGCAAGTCAATCAAAAAGCCCCCAGGGACAGAAACTCTCCATTCTCGAAGATTATGTCCGTTTACGTAAAGATAGGGTTATAGTTACTCTCCTAGATCCCCAGGAATGTTAGTTATATTTCCTCTTTGTCTATGATTATTAACTATTTGTAAAGATTGAAAAATTAATAAGTTTAATATAAAATGTTGCCTTGTTAATTTTTTAATTCATTGGTTTTTTATGAAAACTTTAAAGTTTCTTTTACCAATACTTGCCTGGGCTCTATGTTGCGGAGGGATGGTAACGGAGTCGAACCATAGCCGTGGCATCATCGTTTCGGAAGCCATGGGATTGGCAGCTGCCCGTTGTAGTTCTTTATCTAGTCAAGCTGGTGAGCTTGCTAAGGCTGCAGGCCTTGGCTATGGAGCTTCTGCTTTACTTCAAGAATGGCAGAATCAACAAGCTATAGAATTAGAGACATTGATAGCAAGAAACAACGAAATCTAGAATATCGAATCGCGTTTTATAAGATTATTTTTTGCAAATAGTGATTTTATATCCCCGTTATTCTATCTTTGCCTACGCCATATCGGAGAAACTAGTCATTGATTAGAAGCCTATTCGATATGCTTTGTGAATTTTGATAGGCGGGGAATTGATTTTATGCGTTTTTGTTGTTTTGTTCTTTTTTTATTAGCATCTTTGCCTACTTGGGGAAAAGAACAGTCTTTAAGAGGTTGTGAAGATCCTGTTTATAATAAATTTTCTCCTCCACAGCATGTGGAACTTCTTAATGGGGAAAGAGTATATTATTCCTACCATAGTGCTTTAGAAAACGCTAAGGATAGCGGGAAGTGTTGTATATTTGTGTACTTTAATTCGACTTCTAAAAAAGTATGGGGAGACATCACTAAAAAAGATTTTTGTTTCCCCACTGAGCTGGCCGGTCTATTTAATATTGTCGTTATGCAGCCAGGTCTGATTAGCCCTACGGATTTCTATCCTAAAATGGATCCTATGATTTTATACATGGCGGATTTTCAGGATCGTTTTTGGGAGTTAGATCTTCAAAACCCCTGTGTGATTCTTATTACTGTAGATTCTAAGGGCCGTGATAAGGTGCAAAGAGTTCTTCCTGTCTCTACCTTTATTTCTATGTATTCAAGATCATAAGTTTTATGTTGTGATATTATCAGGCGCTAGTTTTCTATACGCCTGGTACTTAACAACATGAAGTTAATCTTTCTTTTATTTTAATTAGACCGTAGAAGCCCTTGTTGTTTTAAAATTAGAATACACTATTCCTAAAACTAAGGCTTTGATATCTTTGTCTCCAATATATCCATAAAACTAGCAATGGAGGAGCCTTATGCACATCTTGTTATCTATACTCTCACTGTTGTTAGCCCTGCCAGCTATTGCAGGAGAAACCTCTACATTGAAAGAAGACGACAGCGGCCAGCAGATCGAAGATATTTCAGAGAAGCATCCTTTTATATTTCATTCTTATGACGATTGTCTAACTGCGGTAAGACAAGAAGGTAGAAATACTATGATCGTTCTATACAGTGATGAGAACACTATAGCGTTTCAACCGTTATATACCATGGCGATAGATATGGAAGGATCGGTTCTTAGTAAATACGCAAAGTTTGCTGTGTTGAGCCCCACGGGGATTAACTTATTAATCTATCCTCCGGTTCCTGATCCTATGCTTGCCGAAATAGCAGCATTTAAAGCGCTATTTCCAGAGGTTAAAGATCTTAAGGGAGCCTATTTGATTACTATTTGCGTTACTGATAGTGATGAAAAAATCATGGATATGGCTCCGATTGATCTGCCTTTAGACAATGCTATAAAGCCCATCATCTCCCCACGTTCATAATAAACAATGTTTTTTTCTTCAGGTATCCCGACCTAGATTTTAAAATCGGGATATCTTTTTTCTACGCCTCATGATATCGTGATAGGCATTTTAACTAGGAAAAGTAGTTTTATGCGTATCTTATTAGCTTTATTATCATGTTTATTATTGCCATGTCAGTTTGTTCACGCCGATGAAGAAACAACTGCTCCTGTAGTTTCAGAAAGTTGTGTCGCTCATGTTTTCCAAGACTATGAAGAAGCTCTGCTATATGCTAGAGAAGAAAGCATTCCTTTAATTATTGTTTTGATGAGCGGCACCCACCAACAAGTATTGGCAGATCTTGTTGATGAAGGATTAGATCTCAGCGATTTCTTTGGATTTTCATTAAGAAATACAGCAGCTATAGCTGTTTTACATCCCGATGATAGCAATGTAGCAGAATATTCTAAACTTGAAGATTTTAAGAATAGATTCCCTGGTTCAGCGTTCCCTGAAGAGCCCGGTGTTTTCATGGTAACTATCGTACTCGATGGAGAAGATGAAACCCTTCTAGATACCACCCCACTTTATCTTTAAGATTTGTGTATCGAAATGACAAAAGTGAGAAAAGTGGCCGTAGATAGAATCTATAGAGCCACTTTTTTTTATGCTTAGAAGTAATTCTATACTTTTAGTGCTTCCCAATGATACGAAGAAAACTTTTCCAGAGCTGTTAGCAATAGGTAAATGCGTAAGTTTTGCAACTCTTCGCTTCCACTAGTGACATGTACCTCATTTAAGAATGTATTGATGCTATCAGTAAGGTCTCCAAGACTGAGGAAGTAGTCTTTTTTACTATCCTTTGTTTGTACAGACGCATCAAAGTGATCTAGAGCTGCTTTAAGTTGCGATTCTTGTAGATCAAGTTCAATTGGAGTCAGTGTGTTTGTAGAGAGTTTTAATGAGGCTAAGATCTTTTTCAAACGATTGTGCGTCGTTGTGATTTTTTCAAGAATAGCTCTGTGACTATTTTTCATAGCCTGAAGTGCTGTTGCTGATTTTAACATCTCTACAGGATTCTTTTCAGAGGTGTCAGAAAGTACAGTAGCGATTTCATCCTTGCTAAATCCTAATGAAGCCATGAAGGTCTTTAATCTTCCCCAGATGAAGGTTAAGATATCACGGATAACCGCAGGTTTATCCCAAGTAGCTCCTTGAACAGTAGCTGGGAAATTATCAGCTAAATGATGTAATAGACTTTCAAGATCCAAAGAGGCTTCTGAAGCATGTAACAATGTAAGAATTTCTAAAGATTGACGACGTAAGGCATAAGGATCGTGAGATGAAGTAGGTCGAAGATCTAAGATGAAACAAGAAAGTAAATTATCAAAACGATCTATTAGGCTTAATAGTGTTCCCGTAGTCGAGATGGTTTGACCATCGGTAATATGCCGGAGGTGTTCTCCTACAGCTACTGCGGCTGCATGAGATAACCCAGCATGCTTTATATAGTATTCTCCCATGATGCCTTGTAGTTCTGCAAATTCATTAACAACAGCAGAGACTAAGTCCGCTTTACAAAACTCTATTGCTGTTGTTATGTCTTCTTGAGAAGATATAGGCAGGAGAGGATAAACAACTTCCTTGTGGGCTTTTAGTCTTTCTACTTTGTCATAAAGAGAACCAAGAGCTTCAAAGTAAGTGACAGCCTTTAGCTTATCGACAAAGATAGCTAACGATGTTTTCAGATCCTGAGCGAAAAGGAAATCTCCATCAGTAAGGCGAGGTGTTAAGGCTTTTTCATTTCCCTCAATGATAATATCGTTAGGACAGTTGTCACATACTAAAATAAACTGGTTGGTAATCTCTTTAGCTGTATTTTGTGTAGGGAAGTATTTTTGATGATTTACCATTTCAGCAATCAGCAACTCTTTAGGCAAAGCACAGAATTTTTTATCAAACTGCGCGCAGGTAACAAAAGGATGCTCAGTAAGGAAAACTGTCTCTTCAAGTAAACGAGGATTTGCCACGGGAGAAACATTGTCGGAACTATGCAATTTCAATCCCTGTTCAATGATTTCTCGACGTTCTTTATGCGAAACGACTACACAGGCATTACGTAGGGTATCGATATAATGTTCACAAGAAGGAATAGGAACTTCCCTAGGATCCAACTGTCGGTGACCCATAGAGGTATTCCCAGCTACGACTTTTCCAAAAGAAAAAGGAAGAATAGATGTTCCGTATAAGGATACTATCCAACGGATAGGTCGTGCGTATTCTACACCACTATCGTCATAGACCATCTTCTTGGGGAATTTCATAGACTGAATTAATTTAGGTAATTCATTGGCTAAGATCGTTACTGTATCTCTACATACTTCAGGATGTAGAATGAAGAGATAGTTTACAGAGCCAATCTCACGGATCTCAAATAGAGAGTGCTGGGACAGCTCGTCATAATGACGAATAGAAATGTTGTGAGAAGCAAAAAATTGTTCTCCTTGTGCAGTGATATCTCCAGAATCACTAAATAATGAGGAGAGCATAGGACCTTTCTTCTCAACAGCTTTTTGAATGGCTGTAGGCTCCAATTTATAAACTAATAGAGCGAGTCTTCGTGGAGATCCTAAAACCTCTAAACTTTCGTAACCAATATTGTAATCAGCTAAAAGCTTTTTCGCTAAAGACTCTAATTGTTGAATGCCAATAGGAACAAAGGTCGCAGGGAGCTCTTCAGAGCCAATTTCTAATAAGTAATTTTCCGTTGTTGTAATTTTAGGACAGGGCAGAGACGGGGAAGTTTCGTCCTTATGCACGCCTTGTTTGTGCAATAAGGGGTAATTTAAAGAAGCTCGCCACTCTACATAACCATCAGCAACGGCACGGGCTAATTGACGAATTCTAGTGATGTAACGCGTACGTTCTGTAACAGAAATCACTCCCCGAGCATCAAGAATATTAAAAGCGTGAGACGCTTTGATAACAAAGTCGTAAGCAGGAGCTGGTAGTCCTTTATCTAAGGTGGCGAGCGCTTCTTGAGCAAAATCTTCAAAATGTTTTAACCACATTTGCGTATTGGCGACATCAAAGTTATATTCACTCCAAGATTTTTCAGAAGCTTGGGTAATGTCCCCATAGGTAAGCTCATCATTCCATAAGACATCAAAAATAGAGCTTTTCTTTTGTAGGTACATGGCAATTCTTTCGATGCCATAGGTAATTTCCCCACTAATTGTATCCAGAGGTTTACTTCCGATAGCTTGGAAATAAGTCAGCTGGGTAATTTCCATCCCATTTAACCATACTTCCCAACCTAAACCCCACGCGCCAATCGTAGGATTTTCCCAGTCATCATGAACAAAACGAATATCGTGTTCACGAAGATCCAAACCAATAATCTGCAAAGACTCTTTATACAGAGAAAGAAAATTTGAAGGGACAGGCTTAAGAATGACTTGAAGCTGGTGGTAGTTTTGCAAACGGTTAGGATGCATGCCATAACGACCATCTTGAGGACGTCTTGAAGGCTCTACATATGCAGTTTTATAGGGTTCAGGACCCAAGGCACGTAAAAATGTTGCTGGATTAAATGTCCCCGCTCCGACTTCTAGATCATACCCCTGATGAATCACACACCCCTGTTCACTCCAGAACTGCAAAATTTTAGCAATCATAGCTTGTAAGGTAAGAGGTTGCGACATAGTAAAACTCCGATTAAAAAATAGGATCTAGAAAAATCTGTTTGTTCAACTACTAGATGGTGTTTGAGAATATAGGTTTTTTGTAGAAATAAAGGCAAAGATACCACTACAAATAAAAACAAACAATACTAAGAGCAAAACAAGAGATCATCTTATAGAAATAGGATCTTCAAAAACTAGGTTTTTCATCATTATAACATTCGGTACTTGCGCTCTAATTCTTATCTATTTAATTTGTTTTTTAGGCATTCATTTAATGCTGAGGTTCCGGTTTAAGTAATTTTTTTGATAGAGGTGTGGGGTGGGACTACCTAATTATCTAACTTTTTCCCGGCTATTTATAACGCCAATTTTCATGCTACTCTATCTTAAAGGAAAGTGGCTTGGAATTACTCCTGTAGTTCTTCCATATGTTCTACTTGCTCTTTTAGGCCTTTCAGAGCTCACAGATGCTATTGACGGCTATATAGCTAGGAAATTTTCTCAAGTTACAGATTTAGGGAAGCTTCTTGATCCCATGGCAGACAGTATTTATAGAATTTCCCTCTATTTAACATTCACACAGCCTCCGGTAAATTTCCCTTTAATTCTTGTATTCATATTTTTAGCTAGAGATTCGGTAATCAGTACGCTACGTACGGTATGCGCTTTCCGAGGCGTTGTCCTTGCAGCTAGGGCAAGTGGGAAGTTAAAAGCTATTTTACAAGGCGTAAGCTTTTTATTGATTTTACTTGCTATGATTCCTCATTCCTTAGGAATGATCTCTGAGGGGGATTTGGAACTTTTTGCTTCTGTAGTAGGGTGTATTGTTGCAATCTACTCTGTATGTTCAGGAGTTGAATACTTCTGGGTGAATAAAAATCACGTATTACAGAGAGCAAAATCCAAAGATCATAATAAGGAATTATAGACTCCTAAATAATGTATCGCCATTGTTGTTAGACCCGAAGATCGCAGCATACCTTCTTCTACAAGTTGGAACCATATGTCCGGCTCTTGTCTGTAAGTGGTAATTGCTAGCGTTAGCATGTGAAGGAAATCATTGAAATTATCCGTCTGAGAGAATGTGAACCCATTGATTCCCGTTACAACCGTATCGGCAAGGCCTCCGGTAGATCTAACTAAGGGAACCGTTCCATAACGCATTCCAATGAGTTGTGTGAGCCCACAGGGCTCAAAATGAGAAGGAATACAGATCATGTCCGCAGCCCCATACACTAACCGGGCTAGAGGATCGTTATAATCTAAGATAATGCGGATATTCGGAGAAGTCGTTAACGACTCTTGTAAATTTGTAAATTTTCTTTGAATTTCTGGATCGTAACACGTGCCTACTATGACTAAAGCATAGCCATTTTCCATAGCATGGAGAATGGCTGCTTTCATAAATTCAGGCCCTTTTTGTTCTACAATGCGAGAAATGATGCACATTAAAGGAGAGTATTCATAGGACAGCCCTAATTTCTCATATAGAGCATTTTTATTTTCCTCTTTCTTTGTGAATAAAACATCAGGAGCATCAAGTAAATCTTTGCTGTAATTGACAGCCAAAGAAGCATCCGTTTCAGGATTCCAGATCTGTTCATCTATACCATTTAAGATCCCACAGAAAACATGGCGTCTAGCCATGATCGCATCGTGCATTTCATAATCAGAATAATCATTAAGAATCTCTTGAGCATATGTAGGGGAGACAGTGGTAATATAATCAGAACAATATAGAGCTCCTTTCAGTAATACACTCATCTGAGGATCTCTATATAATTGATAATTACTTAACCCGAAATCGCTGATCCCTGATGTCCCAAGTAATTGTGTGCTGCAATAGCCTCGATAACTAAAATTATGAATTGTAAAAATTCTTTTTGGATAATGCGGGCGGTTAGGTTCTTTTAAAAGGCCGCTTAGAAGCCCCATATGCCAATCATGCATGTGTACAATGTCCACATGATCTAATTCCCCAATGTAGGCGGCAGCGGCAGCAGAGAAAGCGCTGAAGCGTAATGTATCATCTTCAGTATAGATTGTTGATGTTGAGAACAGATCTAATTGTGAATCCAATTTAATTATTGTGAGAATCATTCCTTCATAGGAATAGGAAATGGAATGCGCATGCTGTCTCCCTAGGAATTCGTAAGAAAAAACCTTCTCGTCAATTACTTGAGAAGAAAAAGAGGGGGTGATTAGAGGAAAGAAAGGAAGTAATACCTCAACATCATGGCTTTCAGACAATGCTTTTGATAAGCCATAGACGGCATCACCTAATCCGCCAGCTTTAATAAAAGGAGCAAATTCTACAGCAGTTTGTATGATTTTCATGACTTTCTCTTTACCAAGGCCTACCTGCGCCTCATAGCAAGCAGAGAACAAAAATCACAAGATGAAAAGCCTTGTTTTTGACCCGGTAGTTTGACGTTATGGCAAAATTCTTAAAGACTTTGCGATTTTCCTATTTTCAAAAACTGAAGATTAGATAAACTATAGCCTAATGCTGGGGTGTAGCCAAGCGGTAAGGCAGCGGTTTTTGGTACCGTGCATCGGAGGTTCGAATCCTTTCACCCCAAGGTTTCTTGTTATTTCTTTTTTTTATTACCCACGTCACTTTTTTTGTTTTGTTAAGGAAAATCTCATTTTAGGGAAAAGATTGACTTTTTCCGAGATAGAGCTATAATTTTGCCTCGAAAACTGTTCAGATATATGTTCTAGACATGACAGTCGATGGCTCCTAGAAAAACATATTTAACTCTAAGAGGAAGTGTTTCAGAGGGGGTTCTTTTAGCTCAAGATTATGGAGAATAGCACATTATGGAGCTCGTAGTTACAAGTCGCGAGACTGATAAAAAATCTTTGCTTAAAAAAATTCGTCAAACAGGAGGGATCCCCGCTGTTATTTATTCCGGTGGGAAGAGCTTGGCTAATATCGTTGTTGACGCTCACGTATTTGGCAAATTTTTATCTAGCCTAGAAAGTGGTGCGCTATCTTCTACAATTTTTTCTTTATCTTACGAAGGGCGTACAATTAAGGCTCTTGTTAAAGATATTCAATATCAAGTTACCTCATACAGAGTAATTCACTTAGATTTTGAAGAACTTATAGAAGATCGTGATGTGAAGTTAAATATTCCAATTCGCTGCATTAATGCTGTGGATTGTGTCGGCGTAAAATTAGGTGGATCTTTAAGACAAGTTATCCGTGCTATGCGCGTCGTATGTAAACCTAAAGATATTGTGCCTTGCCTAGAGTTGGATGTTCGGTCGTTGGGATTATCTCAGACAAGAAAATTAGCTGATATTAACATCCCTGCGGGACTTCGTCCTATTACTCCTTTAAAGGAAGTTGTTGTAACAGTATCTAGAAGATAATTTTAATTATGACGATGCTGATTGTTGCCATAGGGAATCCAGGGCGTCAATATACATGGACGCGGCATAATATAGGATTCCTCTGTGCGGACAAACTGCTTCAAGGGTTTCCTGAAGCTCAATTTAAAGAAGCTCGCAAATTATTTTCTGATATTGCCAAAGTAGAATCGCCTCAAGGATCTATGGTTTTTATTAAACCTAGAACTTACGTCAATCTAAGTGGTAAGGCTGTCTCAGCAGTTAAGGAATATTATGGTATTCCCATAGACCGTATTTTAGTTCTCGCTGATGACGTAAACCATCCTTTCGGTAATGTGCGTCTTCGCCAGAATGCTGGCGGTGGCGGGCATAAAGGCATAAAAAGTATCACGCAAAGCCTAGGTTCGAATGATTATTGGCAATTGCGTTTGGGTATAGGTCGACCTCAAAGAGAAGATATAGAGTTGTCGGACTTCGTTCTTGGACAGTTTACTGAAGAAGAACAGATTGGAATACAATCTTTATTTATCGAGGCCAGTGCGTTGTTTTCTCAATGGTGTTCTGGGACTCAAACGGCCTAGGAGATCCTATTAAGTAATTTTTATAGACTAGGATATCTTAGGGAAATAAACTACTCTAGCTATGTTTAGGAGTTTTTAATGAAAGAAAAAAAAGCCCAACTTTACGAAGGGGCGTATGTATTTAGCGTTACTCTGAGTGAGGAAGCTAGACGCAAAGCTTTGGAGAAGGTAACTTCAGGCATCACAAACTATGGTGGTGAAATTCTAAAGATTCATGATCAGGGACGCAAAAAATTAGCGTATACTATTCGTGGAGCTAGAGAAGGTTACTACTATCTTATCTACTTCACAGTAGTTCCTGGAGTAATAGCCGAATTATGGAAAGAATATCATCTTAATGAAGATCTTCTCAGATTCTTAACCCTTAAAGCTGATGCGGTCAAAGAAGTTTTAGAGTTCGCATCATTGCCAGAATAATTTTTTAAGGAGCAAACATGAATAAGCCTGTTCATAATAATGAACACAGAAGGAAGCGTTTTAATAAGAAATGCCCTTTTGTTTCCGCAGGTTGGAAAACAATCGATTATAAAGACACGGAAACTTTAAAAAAATTCATTACAGAAAGAGGTAAGATCTTACCTAGAAGAATTACAGGTGTCTCTTCCCGCTTCCAAGGTACACTTACCCTAGCTATTAAGAGAGCACGTCATATAGGGTTACTACCTTTTGTAGCAGAAGATTAATTTAGAGGAAGAGAGACAACATGAAACAACAACTACTTTTACTAGAGGATGTTGATGGTTTAGGCCGTAGTGGCGATATCGTAACCGCGCGTCCTGGATATGTCCGAAACTATCTTATGCCTCAAAAGAAAGCCGTTATAGCGGGAGCTGGAACTTTACGTTTACAAGCGAAGCTGAAAGAAGAACGGTTATTACGCGCCGCAGAAGATAGAGCGGAATCTGAAAAATTAGCAGAAGCCCTCAGAGATGTTATTCTTGAGTTTCAGGTTCGTGTAGACCCAGATAACAATATGTACGGTTCTGTCACGATTAGTGATATTATCGATGAGGCAGCTAAGAAAAACATTATTCTTACACGTAAGAATTTCCCACATTCCCACTATGCGATTAAAAATCTTGGGAAGAAAAGCGTGCCTTTAAAACTGAAAGAAGATGTTACTGCAACTTTATTTGTTGAAGTGTCTTCTGAAAGTTCTTATGTCGCCGTTCTTAATCAACAGCCCACTCAAGAAGAGCCTGCTGCTGAAGAATCAAACTAGACATTTAGGGGGGAGAAGTTTACTTCTCCCCTATAAAAAATTGGTTTTATGGATTTTTTTTCTCCGGCAAAGCTCAATCTTTTTTTAAAGCTTCATGGTAAGACGTCACGTGGTTTCCATGAGATGACTACCCAATATCAGGTTATTGATTTCGGAGATACTCTGTGCTTAGAGAGGAGTAATGAAGACACTCTTATTTGTAATCTCCCAGAATTAAGTACTCCACAGAATCTCGTATGGAAAAGTCTTCAGATTTTTAGAGACTACACCCAGGTAAATGATCCTGTAGCCTGGAGATTGCATAAACGCATTCCTATAGGAGCTGGTGTAGGCGGAGGTAGTAGCAATGCTGCAACAGCACTCTATGCTTTAAATGAGCATTTCCAAACACAATTATCCAATGATGAGCTTCAAGAATTAGGGAAAAAGATCGGTATGGATGTACCTTTATTCTTTTCTTCAGGTTCTGCCATAGGTGTAGGCTGTGGTGAAGAGATTCTTCCTTATGAAGATTACAATTGTGAAGAGAGATATGTCCTGTATTTTTCTGATCAAGGAGTACTAACTAAAGATGCTTTTTCTTATGTGCATCCTGAAGACTTCTCTCATCGGAAAGATGCCATAGCCTTGTACGAGAGAGATAATGATTTAGAGAAGTCCGTATTTCGTTTCCGCAAGGACCTTGAAGAGAAAAAACAAATGCTAAAAAGGATGTGGAGTCCTTTTCATGCTCATGTCGGGATGTCTGGAGCTGGGGCAACTTTATTTGTAAGCTATCCCAGAGAAATGGAAACAGATCCTTCGGTAGCAAAAGCTATTCATACTACTATCCAAGATAGTCACGGTTTGCTTGTAAATAGCCTACGCAAGCAAAGCAGTGGATGGTTTCTGAATTCCGATAATTTATTTACAGCAGCAAGATAGTAAGGTGCCTTCAGCAACCGAAGCGATCTTACTTGCTTCTACAGAAAGAGTGCTCTCAGCTTGGCAAACGTCATAAGGCTGATCAGCATTTTCCTGCTCACGTGAAGATCCAAGAACACATGAAGAAGCAGCAGTAATCTTTTGAAGAGCTTTTTTAATCTCTTCAGTATTGTTATCAGTAGTCAGTAGTGTAATTGTATGTGACATAATTAGACCCTCATCTATCTCTTTTACTTATAGAAATAAAAAATTTTTTACAATTTCTTTCCCACTTTCTATTTTTTACAGAGAGAAAATTCTTAATTATTTAACTCGCTTTTTGGAAAAGATTTTTGAGTCTTTATTTTTACTCAAGATATCTCTATTGCTAATTATAAGAATTAGCGTCTCCTAGGTTGTTTTATGATTTTACCTCAGTATTCTTCATCATTGAAGACAGGGGCGGCTTTACTTTTTTTCTTTTCGATATTGCATACCTTTCTTACTCCTTGGTTATTCGGCAGGTGTCAACTGTATCAACATAAGAAAATGGTATTTCCTGAAAGATGGAAGAAATACCTTTGGTTAAGTGAATTCTATCGATTGATAAGTAGGGTAGAGCTAGTTTTCGTTCTTTGGGCAGCCCCCTTATTTCTATGGTTTCTCTATTCTGAGGGGTATAGAGTGACCATGAGCTATTTCAATAGCAGGAATTATGTATTTTCTCTTTTTATTGTTATCATGCTCATTCTGCTTGAATCGCGCCCTATTGTTTATTTCTCAGAATGTATTTTTTCAAATATTGCAAAAATAGGTCGGCAGTCTCCGCGATGTTGGTGGTGGACGTTGATGATAGCCGCACCATTATCCGGAGCGCTTCTTAAAGAAACAGGAGCTATGATTATTGCTGCAACGTTACTGGTTAGAAATTTTTATAAGTTTTCCCCATCCCCGCGTTTTGCTTATGCAACGATGGGATTGTTATTTTCTAATATATCTATTGGAGGATTAACCTCAGCACTATCTTCTAGAGCTCTATTTATTATTTTACCCTCAGTAAAATGGAACAATAGCTTTATTTTAAAATATTTTTGCTGGAAATCTATAATTGCCATCTTACTATCGACAACTATTTACTATCTTATTTTTAGAAAGGAATTTAATAATTTCCCCAAAGTAGTAATCAATCCTTCTATGATGAATGAACGCGTCCCTAAATGGATTATTTTCGTTCATATTATTCTTGTTGGCTCTGTAATCCTAGCACGATCAGTCCCATTATTAATGGCTGCCATCTTTCTGTTTTATTTAGGATTTCAGAAGTTTACGATTTTCTATCAGCACTCAATTAATATTTCGAAAGTATGCTTTGTAGGACTTTTTTATGCTGGGCTTGTGATTTTCGGAGAACTTCAAGAATGGTGGGTTTTAGAGCTCATGCATAGAATGTCAGATTTTGGTTATATTATTACCTCATATACCCTATCTATATTCTTAGATAATGCCTTGGTAAACTATCTTGTTCATAATCTTCCCGTAGCTACCGACTGTTTCCTGTACCTCGTTATTGCTGGATGCATGTCTGCAGGGGGACTTACAATTGTTTCGAATATGCCGAACATTGTGGGATATCTCATCTTAAGGCCTTCATTTCCATCCTCGTCACTATCTTTAGGATGGCTATTCTTATTTGCCTTAGGGCCATCAATCATATCATTGATGACCTTTTGGTTTCTCAGAGATATTCCTGAATTCATTTACTGCTTTTTCAGATAGGAAAGAGCTAAAGGTCTTTCCCATGAATGTATACAGGAATTTCTGATCCTAATTTTTGATTTAGAAATTCCTGGCAGTAGGTTTTGAAGGTCGTATAACTCATAGTTTTGGCAGCAGTAATCTTTTGATTAGGCTGTGAAAACTGCACAGAAGCTTTTTCAAAGGCTAACGAAAATAATGCTAATCCCATGGATTCTAATGAATGTGTGGGGTCTGTAATATTTTTTATGTAAGCATCTTTTAAATCAGAAAAATATTGTTCAGACATACCAAATTTTTCTGGAGATAGAGCAACTTCTTCAATGAATGTTTTTGTTTTTGCTACAAGCTCTTGAGGTGTGTAGGCATTAGAACGGATATAGAATAGACCTGAAGGACACAATAAAGGTTCGTGATAACATGCTCCTATGACATAGCCTAATTGTTGTTCTGTTCGCAAATGAGAAAAAGCTATGTGATGCAGCCATTTAAACATCATTTCTGTAGCGACAATATGCTCAATAGAAGAGGAATGCGTATCTTGTAAAACTAGCAGCATGGCATTCCCTGATAGAGGATAGTCGATTTTTATATTCGAAATTTTTTTGTCCTGTCTTTGATAGTAGAAAGCATCTGCTTCATATGTAGGATATGCAGAGACAAAGTCTTTAACGATAGTCACTAATTCTTGTTCCTGCTTCTTTGAAGGTGGGCCAAGAACCATAGCCTCAACATGGAGCTGTTCAAATAGGATTTTTGAGAAGTTTTCTACTTCTTCAAAATCCATTGTTTGAAGTGCGCTTAATTTATCTTGGTAAGAGTAAACATCATTTAGGGTATAAGACCAAAGTCTATCCATACCTGCGCGTATAGGGCATTCTGAGATCTTTCTTTGATACGTTTCTATAAGCCGCTGCTTATGTATATCGAATCTCTCTTTCTCTATAGAAGGTTTTAACGAGGATAAAATAGATTTCAATAAGATTGGCGCTGTAGCGTTGTATCCTGAAACTTCTAAGTTCAATCCATCTCCACGTAAGGAGGTAGAGAAGAAAAGACCAGCCTGAGCTGCTAGATAGTATTCCTTAAGGAGATTTTCATTAATGGCTAGAGAACATAGATCTGTAGCGATTAAGGAACGAATATTCTTTCTAGAGATATTAGGAGAGCGCATGCGCAAGTTTATAGTGAGCTTGGGCATCGTATAGAAATAGTCTTCGCAATAGTAGAGGGTAAGACCGCTATCCTTATACGCTAATTGAGGTTTGAACGGGAATTCGTTATTTTCTGTTCTAGATATACCTGTAACCTCAATATTTTTCGGAATATAGATGTTCGGTTGAGGTAGAGCCATGCGCTCTTGAGCAAAAGCCTGTTTGTAAGATTCTAAATCTGGCAGAGATGCTTCATAATAGTCCATTTTGAAAATGGTGTCGTGATGCTTTATTGCCTTTTGCCAATTTTCAGGATTTTTTGTTGATAATACATAATGTGCTTGATAGGGATCTGAAAGAATTTTCAGAATATTCTGTTCTTCCTCAGGAGAGTATTTTGGATAGACAAGTGACTGATACGGAAAGGTTGATAAATCCTCATCTATAAGATCTGCAATTTGTTCCTGAAGAGTTCTAAAGAGATCTGTTTTTGAACTGTAGCAATATTCTAAAGTATTAATTGTCGAAATGTCTTTCAAACAATATGCAGGGATTCCTTCTTCTTGGATCTGATGTAGATATTTAAAAGTATGAAGTAATACCTTTGAGTACTCTCTCTCGCCTTTTTCAGTGAGCTGATAGTATATGGTAAAATTCCCTGTGCTGTCCGATGTTTTATAAAATCCAGAATCAAATCCAGTAATGAGTTTTTCTTTTTTTAATAAAGAAACTAAACTACCCGTGGCTTCATGATTTAATACGTAGGCAAGGGCAGCATAACAACCAAAAGGAGCTTGGGACGTATTATATAAATGCCAGTAAATCTTTATACTTGCTGTAGGTTCGACAGCAGAATTAATATAAAGCTTCCCTGCTGAGAGGTCTGTTTCAGGGAGGGAGAACGTTTTTTTGCTAAGACTATTTTTCTTAGAGGGAATTTTAGAGAAGATTTTCGGAAAGATTTTTACAGCTTTTTCTATTGGCTCCACTGTATGGATAACAGCAATCATATTTTCAGGATGGTAATGCTGCTGAAACCACGCATGCATATCCTGAGATTTTACTTTTGCTAAGGTAAAGGCATTCCCACATCCAAATCTTTGGATGGGATGCCCTTGAGGAGCAATAAGTTGTTGAATGCGATGTACACGACGAAGATCATTATTTGGATGCATCACGAATTCTTGATGTACAGCATTTTTCTCCCTATCAATGTCTTCCTGATCGAAAATAGGTTGGATAAATAAATGTACGAATTGATTGATAGCTTCAGGGAATGCTGAGTTCTTTATAGAGAATAGATAACTTGTTGTGTAGGAACTAGTATAGGCGTTGTGAATGCCGTTATTATTACTTAGGAAATGAGAAAAACCTTCATTATTTGGGTATTTCTCATTTCCTAAGAAGACACAATGTTCTGTTAAATGCGCTAATCCAGGAAATTCTTTAGGGTCAGAAGAATTTCCTGTTTTTACTGCTAGAGCCGCTCCTGAATTAGAAATACTGGGATTAGAAACTATGAGAAGCTGAAGACCATTCGCACAAACAACCTTGGCGGTTTTTTGATCTGCTATTGATGGGGTAAGGATTTTTAGTGGGCACTGATCGGGGATGGTTCGCGTGTGCTGTTTGCATGATGTGACTAGTAGAGATAGGAGTAGGGTAACAGACAGAGCCCTCCATTTCATTCTTATAATTCCTCATATAGCTGCGTTAAAATGGAAAATGCTTTTTTTGATCTTAATGCTCGTTGTCTGCGCTTGTCACATTGTGAAAGTTCCTCTTCAGAACATAGGTGATCTAATAAAATCTCTTCTCCAAAACTAAAAGAAAGAGGAGCAAAGAAAATTGCTCGATATTCTCCAATAGCATCTTCTATCGTTGGTGGTGGTGGGAGAATGTCGTAAGTTTTTAATGCGAATGGATAAAAATGAGCGGGTCTTCCCGATGCCTTCGTTAATAAACGAAACATTTCCACACTTTCTGGTTGAAATTCTGAGGGATAAAGAAGATTTTCTGGGGTTTTCCTATCTCTACCTCCTGCAGGAGCTACATAAATGAACTTGCCTCCTTCATTAAGTAGAGTTCTCAGCGTTTTCATACTCTTTTGATTGTGGTGTAGCTTCTCTTCTTTTTGTTCAGGGGGATTATTAATATGACGTCTTGAATAGATGCATAATAAATCACAGCCCATACTGAATGGACGGGCTAGGGGATCGGAAGTTACGCGGTCTCCTGCTACGAAAATCATATTCTCAACTAGTTCGGGATGAGTCTTCCCTAAAGCATAGTACATCAGCTGGGGATCACATTCTGTTTGGTGATTTGCAAGTAAAATCACGTTGTCTTTGCGATCTATAAATTCTTGAATTTGATCTAGATGATGAAGATTATGAACTTTAGAATTCTCATCATCTACAAGAACTGAGAAAAATTGCTTGCCGAAATCAAATAAATCTATCGGCGAGCGAATTTTCTTATGGTAAGGAGGAAAGATGAAAGGATCTTTCAGATCCTCAATGACAATCTTCAGCCATTGTAGACATAACTCCTCAGCTTTTTCCAAAGAACATTTCTTTGTCGCTGCATCAAGATAGTTTTGATGATATATCTGAAACTTCTGATACAAAGGTTCGGGCAGGGATTGATTGCCGAAGGATTGTAGTAAATATCTAGAAAAATGCATAACCATGCCTATAACTCAATACTCTCTCCTGTAACTAATGAGAAGAATTGGTAATGGTTGAGATGAAGCGAGTCTGAAGTGTTAATTTGTAATTTAGCTTTTAAATGTTTAGCCAAACGGATGAGTTCATCATCGTCTTTTTCCTGTTTCATATAACCAGCAATTTCCGGATGAACAACTAAACATAGATGCGTGTGTTCTTTATGATTGATCACTTTTTTGAGATCTCTTTCAATCTCAATAACCACACTTTCTGGAGTTTTGATAATTGCGTTACCGCTACAATAGGGGCACGTTGTAAATAGTGTCTGCATTAAAGATTCACGATTTCTCTGACGAGTCATTTCTACAAGACCGAATTCACTCATGCTTAAAATAGTACAGCGTGCAGCATCGTATTTCATATGTTCTTTTAGACGTTCTAAAACACGACGTTGGTTTTTACGCGATTTCATATCTATGAAATCAATGATTACCAAGCCTCCAACATTGCGTAGACGTAGTTGTCTAGCGATTTCTTCTGCTGCTTCTAGGTTGATTTGAACCAAAGTCTCTTCAACACCACTTTCTAATTGTGTACTTCTCCCTGAGTTCACATCAATTGTGTGCATCGCTTCTGTTTTATCGAAAAATAGATAACCGCCACTAGAAAGCCAGATTTTTCTCTTTGTTGCCTTGTCAATTTCTTTTTCAATGTTGAATCGTTCAAACATAGGGATTGAATCACGATAGTATTCAATCTTTACAGAAGAATCAGGGGAATATTTTTTGAGCATACGCTTACATTTTTGATAGGTAGAATAATCATCAATGAGTAAACGTTTATAATTCTTATCAATACAGGTGATTACAGCCTTTTTCAGGATATCGGTCTCTTCATAAAGTAGACAAGGCTGATCTGTGGAGTGGAATTTTTCTAAAATACCTTTCCAAGTTGCTAGTAAGTCATGAGCTTCATTTATCAATGCATCAGTAGAAGCAAGCACGCTGGCTGTGCGACAAATCAGACCCATATCTTGAGGCATTTCAAAAGAGCGAATAAGCTGCTTTAGCTGATCTCTCATGTGGGGGTCTTCAATTTTTCTAGACACACCGCGGTGCGGAGAGTTGGGGAGTAAAACTAAATAACGTCCGGGAATGGAAATATTTGAGGTTAGACGTGCACCTTTGGTCCCTATGGGTTCCTTAACTACCTGAACTAACACAGGGCTGTCTAACTTTAATAATTCCTCTATTGGTGCTTCTGGTTTTTCACTGTCTTCCTTGGGGAGAACATCGAAATCCATATCGAACATTTGTTCAAACTTCTTAGAATTTTCTAATACGTCTGAAATGTGAATGAAACCATTTTCTCTTTCATCAATGTTAATGAAAGCAGATTGAATGTTTCTTAAGATATTAGTTACGCGACCTCGATAGATGTTGCCCTTGAGCTGGCGAATTTTTTTTCTTTCAATAATGAGATCAAAAAGCTGACCGTTTTTTAAATGAGCGTAGCGAATTTCTTTAGACTCTATATTTAACAAGATGTCGTTTTCCATGGTCTTCCTTGATGCCTAATCCGTCTTTCCCGCTATTGCTTGGATATGATTCGGGTAGGTTTGTTTGTAGAAGCGGTCCTAAACTTCCTAGATATTTGTCTACTGACTGCGGAAAAAATTATAAAAAAAATAGGTAAAAAATTCTACAGAAATGGTTTATTGATTCTTTTAAATTAAAAATGATAGCTTTATTTATTGTCTCAATAGATTTAAAGCACGTCTTTGTTTTCTATAATTACCTTGTTTGGTAAACTCCTATTTTCAAAATGCACAGCATATCCAAGCATAGCTTGAGATTTTCTTATGGGAAACGTTGACGATTTAAAGTTATATATTTGCAGACTAAAGTTTCCTGGAGAAAAAGAGGTAATAAAATATTCTTTAAGCCCTGAAAAGATTTGTGAGCTAGGAGAGGAGGAGCTTTTCTCCAATCCGATCGAAGTCTCAGGAAGTTTAGAGAAAATAGATAATGAACAGTGGATTTTATCTTTAAGTATATCGACGCAATTAGGATTGCGTTGTTGTATTTGTGATAAAAAATTCTTATACTCTGTGAATTCAATAGAAATTTCACATTTGATTTGTCACGAAGATGCGAAATCGGGTGTGTTTGATTGTAAAGATTTAATTAGACAGGAACTCCTCTTGGAGAGCGATCATTTTCAAGAATGTGAGAAAGAAAGCTGCCCTGAAAGAGGAAATATCGTACAATTTTTAGAAGATAGAAAAAGAATCAAAAGGGAAACCCCTTTTGATAATTTATAAAAGGTGAGAGATATGGCAGTACCACGCAATCGACATAGCAATGCGCGAAAAAATATCCGAAGAAGTCATCATGCGAAAAAAGCACGTCATGCGGCTGTCTGCAACAACTGCAAGCAAGCTTTTATTCCTCATACAATCTGTACTTCTTGTGGTTTTTATAACGGGAAAGCCGTTATGACTGTAGAAAAGAAATAACAATATATTTGTGTTATGAACGTGCAAATTGGCATAGATCTGATGGGAGGGGATCATTCTCCTCTTGTTATTTGGGAAGTGCTAATCGATGTACTCAATTCTAGAGCTTCGAACTCGCACATTTCTTTTATTGCCTTCGCTTCTCGTGAGGTGAAGGAACAAATCCTCAGTAGCTATACACATAAAGAATATCCTGAAATCATTGCTTCAGAAAGCTTTGTTGCCATGGATGATTCTCCATTGGCTGCTATTCGAAAAAAGTCTTCATCCATGGCTCTAGGTTTAGACTATCTTAAAGAAGATAAGATAGACGCATTTATTTCCACGGGAAATACTGCTGCGTTGATTACCTTATCTCGAGCTAAAATTCCTGTATTTCCTACTGTTCGTCGTCCCGCTTTGCTTGTCCGTGTGCCCACTATGCGTGGTTGTGCGGTTATATTGGATGTTGGTGCCAATGTTTCTGTAAATCCTGAAGAGATGTTAGGTTTTGCGCGTATGGGTTTAGCCTATCGACAGTGTCTTGGGAAGGCAGAATGTCCTACTATAGGTTTGCTAAATATTGGTTCTGAAGAGCGTAAGGGAACAGAAGCACACCGACAAACATACCGCATTCTTAAAGAAACCTTTCAGGATGCCTTTCTGGGGAATATTGAAAGTGGTGATGTCTTCGGTGGTAGTGTGGATATTGTGGTTGCTGACGGCTTCACAGGGAATATTTTCTTAAAAACAGCAGAAGGCGTTTTTGATTTTCTGCGTCATATTTTAGGGGATAAATTAGAATCTGATGTCACACGTCATCTAGATTATACAATTTATCCCGGCTCAATGGTCTGTGGGCTGTCTAAGCTTGTAATAAAGTGTCATGGGAAAGCTTGCGGAAAATCTTTATTTAATGGCATTTCCGGATCTATAGATTTAGCGCGTGCACGTGTTTGTGAGCGCATTTTATCTAGTTTATCTTAATCTTTAAGTTTGTCTATTTCACCTCTTTCTCTATTGACGGGATCGTATTGATAGTGATAAACCTTTTGAAAACGAACACTGAAATATCTCTGAATTAGGTTTACGATGGTCGCAAAAAAGGTATCAAGATTTCCAAAATCTACATTTTCCCATTCCGTAGTTTTAGCAATATTAGTTTCTACTGGGATGACTGCTAATAATCATAGATTATATGGTTATGAGACAGTTTCAGAGGCGTTTTTGAGTGATTCTTCTTTGAAAACCCAATTAGAAACGACTTCTGCGGGTGTTTTTAGAAAAGTAAAATCTACTGATACACAAGAGGTTCAGAAAGAAAATAAAGAAGAAAATACGCCTGTAGAGACTTCTTTTATAGAGAATGCTTCTTCATGTTCTGTTGCTATTTTAGGCTCAGAATGCGGTCAAAGACAGCATTTAGTCAATGCCAGTACTTTGTTTGAGATATCGGATTCTTTATCATGGAAGAGTATAGATGGCGAGTTGTCTAAAAGCTCCAAGAAGTCTGCTACAGCCGAAGATGCAGAGAGAAAATATCTTGTGGATGATTCCAGTCAAGGTTTAGCTTTTTGTTATAAAAACCCATCAGATTGTGTTGTGGATGAAACTACGCCTGGATTCTTAGGTGTTGCTCTTGTAGGAGTGGGATCTACATCAGGACTATCTTTTTCTAATTTAAAGTCGCTCTCAGCAGGATCTGCGGTCTATTCTGATGAAGATGTTGTTTTTGAACACCTTAAAGAAAAACTGTTTTTTGAAGGTTGTGAGTCTCAAGCAGGTGGTGGAGCTGTTTCAGGACGTAGTATTGCTATAAATGGTTGCCATGACGTTTCTGCAGTGTCTTGTAAGACCGATTTAGATCTTGCATCTTCTGAAGTCGTAGATTTTTCCAAAGGTGGAGGTGCTTTTAACGCGCATAAGGTGCATGGTGAAGCACATAAATCCAGATTTTTTACTGGAGAAATCATCTTTACAGCCAATTCTGGGAATGTTTTGCTAGATGGTAATCATGCAGACAAGGCGAACGGTGGAGTTGTAGCCTGTGGAGCATTTGTTTGTTCTGTAAATCGTGGAGATATCCGCTACACAAGTAACCGCGCTCTATCTGGAGGCGCTGTATCTGCTTTTAAGTCTATTGATTTTGTTGGAAACGTAGGATTGATAGAGTTTGTAGATAACCAGGCTTTAATTTCTCCTGAAAGTTCTTTATTTTTAGGTGGTGGGGCCTTAGCTTCTGGAGAGAGAATTAGTTTCTTAAACAATGGAGGCATCCATTGTTGCAAAAACACCTCTAAATCCTCTGGAGGAGCTCTTTTATCTAGGGATGTAAGAATTGTAGAGAACATCGGAAATTCTTTGTTTAAGGAAAACTCTGCTCAAGTCGTAGGTGGAGCCATTAGTTCTCAAAATCAAGTAGAGGTTGGTCAGAATTTTGGAAATATCACTTTTGAAGGTAATACTTCCAAGATGGGTGGTGGAGCTATTCACTGTTTATCTGCTCAGCAACCTTATACGAGTTCTGAAGAAGCTCTGGAAGGATCTGGGGATATCAAGATTGTTGATAATTCGGGGGCTGTAAATTTTGCATCTAATGAGAACCTATTGGAATCTCAAGAGACACATAGTCATATTGGTGGTGGTGCTCTATACGGATCAAATGTTTTAGTTTCAGGCAATATTGGAGAGGTTACTTTTTCTAAGAATACCGCTGGTCAATGTGAATCCGACAGTACCTGTATAGGTGGTGGAGCGGTTTTTGCTAATGAGGCTGTTAGAATAGTAGATAACTCAGGAGCGATTACTTTCTCTTATAATAAAGGGACAATTCTTCCATTTCCTAAAGTTGCTGCAAGTTCTGAAGGGGAAAGTGCTCCAGAAGCTCCTAAAGAGTCATCTCCTGTAGATTTAGGGGTTCGCGGCGGTGGAGCAATTTTTGCCAAGCGTATAGAGATAGCAGATAACTCTGGTGTACTATCTTTCTCAGATAATTTCATGAAAATTAGAGATAATAAGGCACAAAAAGAGAATCCTCTAGGCGGTGGTGCTTTATTTGGGATAGATGAAGTCGGTTTGAAAAATAATAAAGAACTTGCATTCACTAATAACCATGTCTCTGGTGAGAATAGTAGCGGTGGTGCTGTCCTATCTAAAGTTGTCACTATTGCTGATAATGGAAAAGTACAATTTTTCCGCAATTATTCGAATTTCCTTGGTGGTGCCGTTTGTTCTCTAGGAGATGCTCTAAACATTAAAAATAATGAATCTTCAGTATCTTTTATTGGCAACAGAACTGTGACTGCTGGTGGAGCGCTTGCTAGTGCTGCAGGTGATGTTTCTATTTCTAAAAACCTTGGGAAAGTAGAATTTAAGGATAATTTAGTTTTTGGCGATTCTCGTGTAGATAATCTTGAAGAAGGTCAACTCAACACTACAGGACATCATAGTGGCGGCGGTGCCATTTTTGCTAAAGCTTCAGTGGTTATTCGTGAAAATAAAGATCAGGTGCTTTTCTCAGGGAATTCTTCAGGATGTTTCGGTGGTGCGATTTTAACAGGTTCTTTAACCCCAGAAGATCAAGAGCGTTTTGCTTCTAAGGTAGTGAATGATAATACTAAAGTCGTTATTACAGAGAACATTGGAGACGTAGTATTTTCAGGAAATAGCACTACGGCTTCAAAACATCCTGAGCATAATTTGTTCGGTGGTGGTGCTATCTATACCCAAGACTTAATTATCAATAAAAATGCAGGTTCTGTAGCTTTTTATAATAACTACGCTCCTACAGGTGGTGCTGTCCGTATTAGTGAAAAGGGAACTGTGATTTTAGAGGCTCTAGGAGGAGATATTGTTTTCCAAGGAAATAGAAATTCTGAAGATATCTCTAATGGATTATATTTTGCCGGAAAAGAGTCGAAATTAGTTGAGGTATCTGCTTCTGGGGAAAAAACGGTTAATTTTTCAGATGCCATTATCTTTGAAGATTTAACCTTAAGACAAGGCCTAGAAGGTCGTGAGGATATTTTAAATGATCCTACATTAGTATTGAATTCTAAGGCTAAAGATGATTCTGAAGTTTCTCATTCTGGAAACATTCGCTTTGCCTATGCGACATCTAAGATTCCTCAAGTCGCTGTATTAGAATCAGGAACTCTTATTTTATCTGATAATGCTGAGTTGTGGTTGTGTGGCTTAAAACAAGAGAAAGGTAGTGAGATCTTGCTCTCAGCAGGAACTGTATTACGTATTTTCGATCCTAATGCTAAGCCTGAAGAAAAGCCTGAAAGTCCTTCTGCAAGATCTTACTATAGTGCTTATGATTCTGCTAGAAATCCTGAAGAGAAGACTTTGGCAGACATCAGTGTTATTGGTGTAGATCTAGCTTCTTTTGTTGCTAGTGAGGATGAAGCTGCTCCTTTACCTCCACAGATTATCGTTCCTAAGGGCACAACAATCGGTTCGGGATCTTTAGACTTGAATCTTGTGGATTCTGCAGGTGTTGGTTATGAAAACCATGCCTTATTAAATAAAGAGACTGATATCACATTGCTTTCATTTAGGAGTGCCTCAGCAGTCTCGGATGTTCCTGATTTAGACCATGCTTTGGAAGAGTTACGTATTAACGTTTCTGTTCCTAAAATTACGGACGACACTTATGGGCATATGGGAAAATGGTCAGATCCTCAGGTTGTTAACGGTAAATTAACGATCAACTGGAAGCCTACCAGCTATAAGTTAAATCCTGAAAAAGGAGGCTCTATCGTATTGAACACTTTATGGGGACAATGCGGAGATTTGCGCGCCTTAAAACAACAGCATTTATCTCATAATATTACTGCACAAAGAATGGAATTAGATTTCTCAACAAACATTTGGGGATCTGGAATGGGAACATTCTCCAATTGTGCAACGATTGCTGGAGTGGACGGCTTTACTCATCGTGCTGGCGGCTATGCTTTAGGTTTAGATACACAGTTGATAGAAGATTTCTTGATAGGAGGAAGCTTTGCGCAGTTCTTTGGTTACACTGATAGTCAGTCATTTTCATCACGTAGTGACCAAAGTGGTTACTTAGGTACGGGATATGTCGGTATCTTTGCGGGTTCTTGGTTATTCAAGGGGATGTTTATCTATAGTGATATTCAAAACGACTTGAATACAACATATCCTACACCAAACATTGGTAGATCTAAAGGATCGTGGAATAGCCGCGGTATCTTAGCAGATGCTCATGTGGATTATCGCTATATTGTGAATTCACGTAGGTTTATCTCATCGATTGTTTCGGCTGTGGTACCTTTCGTAGAAGCTGAATATGTTTACATTGATCTTCCTACATTTGCGGAAGTAGGTAGTGAAGTGAGAACATTTGCTGAAGGGCATTTACAAAATATAGCGATTCCTTTTGGGATTACTTTGGAGCATAACTATTCTCGAGGGCAGCGTTCAGAAGTGAATAGCTTAAGTTTCTCCTATGCTTTAGATGTCTATCGTAAAGCACCTACAGTGCTTATCAATTTGCCTGCAGCTTCTTATTCTTGGGAGGGGGTAGGTTCTGATCTTTCTAGAAAGTTTATGAAAGCACAGTTTAGTAATGATACGGAGTGGAGTTCCTACTTCTCTACTTTCTTAGGGTTTACCTATGAATGGAGAGAACACACGGTATCTTATGATGTGAATGGAGGTATACGTTTGATATTCTAGAGAGTATTAAAAACGTATTTGAAAACCAAAAAGGCGTTGTGTGCATGTCACATGACGCTTTTTTTTCTTTAGAAAAGTTTAGGTAGTCGTTTTAGGAATTATGATATCCATAATATAGAGTAGGTAGAGGATTCCTTCTGGCTTGAGTTCGTAAGTGTCGTCATAGAAGCAATCCACGACTAAATCGATATGTGCTGTAGTTTCAGGAAGATTGATAACATCAGCTACTTGATCGAGTAGGAAATTATAAACACGTGCTTGTACTCCTGGTTCTGATGATAAGAACGCGTTATGGATATGCTGTACTAATTCACAGTGAGACGTTTTATAAGTTTG
Source organism: Chlamydia caviae GPIC (assembly GCF_000007605.1). Lineage (NCBI taxonomy): Bacteria > Pseudomonadati > Chlamydiota > Chlamydiia > Chlamydiales > Chlamydiaceae > Chlamydia > Chlamydia caviae. Next base: position 925,797 of record NC_003361.3, on the reverse strand, counting down.
CACAAAGTTATTTTTAAGGTCTGTGTATCTTGCTCGATTGTAAGGAACTGTTGATGTCTGACGTAAGGTTAGGCCTGAGAGATTCTTATTTAAATGATCGGTGATTAAACCAAGTTGTTCGCCGTATAGATTTTTTACACCGTTGATTTCATGCCATTCTTCTTTATGAGTGACCAGTTGTTGTTGAGAAAGCAAATGTTCTTTAAACATTTGTACCCACAGTAGGATCTGATCTCTTCCTGAATTTCGTGTGTTATAGAGATTGTTGATAGATCTAAAAATTGTCTCGCCCCAAGTGGGTTTGCATGTATTTGCGTAGGAAGAGATTTCTTGAAGGGCGGCGCGTTTACTTTTCTCAGGAATATTAGGGTCCTCTAGAGCTAAGATAAGATGATGCATCATAATGGGAAATGTATGTGTGTCTGGATGGGATCCATCTTCTTTTAGTGTGGAGGTGAGGTACTTCATAATAATTCCCCAACCGGCATCCCAACAATTTAGACGATGAATTAGGCTTGTAAGCTTGTTGTAATCGCATAATTTCTTTGAGTAGGACGTTGTGGCTAGTGAGTTTAAGAATGGCGAGGGAAGGGGAATTAGGCGTAAGATATCTGGTGACATGTTGATTTCAAATTCTTCAGATATTTTCTGGAGTATTTCTCTTTTTACCTCTTCAACAAAGGCCTCTTGGGTTTCTGTTAATGGTTTGAAGATTTTTGGCTTTTCCGGAAGAAGGGGAATAGCTTCTGTTTTCCTTCCACAGGCACACGTGGCTGCTAGGGTGAGCAATTTTATGGGGAGAAGCAGAACGTAAATCACAAGAGAAAGTAGAAGGCAAATCACGCATACTAGCACAACGAGTAGTTGATTTAGACAGGATTGTTTCGGATGTAGCCTTACAATATCGGTTATTTCTTGAAAGAGTTTAGAGAATAGATAAGAGCAGGTGAGTTGTTTCATGAAAGTAGTTACGCGTTTGTAACATGAAGGAGTTAGAGGGGAGGATACCGGTAGATTAGAATTATTTGGATTCAGGGACACGCTCATTGATAATGCATTTCTCTAGGGGTGAAATTAGTTTGTCGTTGTAATATTCTATCATTATATCAGTTTGATTCTAACTTAAAAAACATCATTTCTATAAGTCGTTATAATGCAGTTTTTTATATTAACTTTAATTAAGAAGTCTAAAAGATTGAAATTGTTTTTAGTTGGAGGAGGATCCCGAGATTTGTATAGAGGTTGGAATCGTTATAGATTGAAACTGTGAAGAGAACGTTAAGCATAACAAGATCATCTTTTTCTGGAATGTATAGACGTGTACGGGATGATTTTTTATCTGAGGTAAAAGACTAAAGGGACATAACAGGGTGTTATGTCCCTTTAGTGTCAGTGGGAGATAGGCACAAGTGTCAGAAGGCTTATTAGTTGTTATTTTGTGTGGTGATAACTCCTTCTTTTAGTAGTAGGTAGACAATTGCTTCTCTAGATGGTTTGTAGTCATTTTCTTCTGGGAAGAAGACTTCCATCATAATCCCTGCGCGATGTATTTCAGGAATGCCTGCGGCTTCTAAATCAGCAAGGATACCATTTCTTATAGCTCGGATCTGATCTTCAGATCCTGTGAGAACTTGTTGTAAAGCAGAGTCAACTAGACCGCTACCACTGTTTTGATACGCATTTCGGAATAAGCTAAGATAGTTGTCATGTTGTTGCGTGTAGCGTCTACCTGCTATGGCCAAGGTGAATTGATCTAAAATGATTCCCGTATTATCTAGACCTAGTTCGCCGCCGTGATTATGCTTAAAGGCCGTCATCATATGCCATTCACCTTCATTTCTAAAGATCTCTGATACCAGACCTTCTTTAAAGGCTTGTACCCAAGAAAATACAATGTTTGTTGAGGTGTCATTAGAATTGAAAATGGTTTGCAATTCTTGCCCGGCAACTCTTACCCATGTAGGAGGACATCTATCTCTGTAGAAAGCTACGTGGTTGATGATCAATAATTTTCTTTCGTTTGGTATATTTGGATTGTTTAGGAGTTTAAGAAGTTGGTACATGGTTGAGCGGGAAAGCGCTTGAGCTTCTCTTGAGCTTATAGACCCCACAGTGCCCGATGCTAAACAGTTTAAAATAGCTCTCCAATTATTGCGTGTGTTTTGGTTTTGGGCGATTTGCTCGATACGAGTTTGTAGTGGTTCGTGGATGTCTACCCAGCTACTAGGAACACCTCTCGTTAATGATTCTAAATATTCATCATTTGTCGGGGCGAGATGGATGTTATCCATATTTGTCAACACTGGGCGAGATAGAGTAGTTCTTAATAATTGTGTATAACCCTGTACTTCTTGATCTGTTGCTTGAGTGTTAAATGGAGGTAGAATTTGGTTAATTGGTACGCTAGCCGCAGCTGCAGCTGCTCCTGCTTCCTCCATAGAAATTATCTGTGGATTAAGCGTATTTTGTAGGAATACTTCTTGTTGTATTGCCTCTACCCACACATCTGGAGAGCTATCGTAATAAGAAGCTACGTATTTTAAGAGCTCTTCTTTTCTCTCAGGAGCAACGGTAGGATCCTTTAAGATGGAATTAATTTTGAAGAGACATGCACGGGCAACATCCTGTACTTCGCGATCCGTGATTTCAGGGCTCGTCTTGTTAGATATTACATCCAACATTTTAAACCATTCTCTACGCAGGGTTAAGCTTGAAGTTGATGCAGAGATGTTATTTTTCAGTCTGTTTAAGAAGGTCCAACGTTGTGGTGAATTTTCTATAAGATAACGGATAAAATCGTTACTTCTTCTTGCGTGCTCTTCTGCAGAAACATCATTGTATCTTTGTTGGGCTTCTTCTGGAGAAATAGGACTGTAGTCAGGTTGAGGTGCTGGTGCTTCAACGAATACTTCAAGAGGTAATTGAAGAAGGTCAAAGTTGTCAGAGTCTACTCCAGCTAAAGAAGCAAGCAGATTGATATGTTGGCTATAGTATTCGGGAGATAACTCGGGGAAGTGATTCTGTAGAAAGATGTATCTAGGATCATTTGGAGAGATGGGATCTGCTGCAGTAGGGGGAGGAGGAGCTATCTCTTGATCAGCGGAAAGAGATCTTGGCATATTGTCGAGATCTAAGAATGTCGGTCGTACGGGTTGTCCAGCAACTAGATCTGGGAAAGCAATAAGAGCTGGAAGACCAAGAATATCTTCACTATTTTCAAGAGGAATGCCTTGAAGTTGTACATTTATAAGAGCGCCATGAATAAGTGCACTATGATCCATATTTGGATAAGCGCTATTTAAAAATTCTTGAGCTGTGAGTGTTTGATCAACTTCCCGTATGATATGAGCCGTTTCGAGAGGTGGAATAGCGGCCAGGGATTCTGGTAGGCTTATTGTATCATCTTGTTGAGGGGCTGTCTGATCTGCTGCTTGTGGGGCAATCGTCGTTTGAGATGCGATGGAGGGTTGAGGGGATGTAGGTGTTGCCGCAGTAATATCTTGTTGATTTAAGAAAAGAGGTGGTGGAGCTCCTTCTGGGAAGAATAAGGAGGCGGGAAGATCAAGAATATTTGTTCCTTCAGGAAAATCTTCAGGTTGTAAAATAGAGATTCCTAAGTCTGTTAGATTGATATTTGATAAGTTTCTTTGGGGATAGTGTTCTCCTAGATATTCTCTTAGGCAAACTTCTTCAGGAACTACTCCTAATGATTGCGTAGAGGGCGGAGGTGTTAAAGGTTCTGGATGGATAGGTATAAAGGAGCTCGGAGAAAATCTACCCGAATCCAACCCTCCAGAAATTCCGGAATCGGAGCTTTGTCTACTTGATAGAGGTCGTTGTGGAGGTTGAGGAGGTAGTTGAGGAATTACCTGAATTTCCTCTCCTCTTACGGGAGGTCTAGAAGCGCAGGGGCAACAGCTTAATCCTAAGAGGATTAATTTTATAGGAAGAAGCAAAATACAAAGAAGAACTGTGATAATGGCGGATAAAACGAAGGTAAAGCCCCATCCCGCTCCAGAGCGAAATTCTGGATTTAAACAAAGACAAGATCCGAGTCTAGTGCTTAATGCATTGAATATAGATCTAAAAGAAGTCTTTTGATTCGCAGTTTTTATAAAAGAAGTTCCGTGCAATGCAGAAGCTGGTGGTGGTGCAAAAGCAGCATGGAAATTATTGTGTTCTAGCGACATAAAGTTTACCTAAATGAAAAATATGCTGAAAAATTCTCCCTAAAGGGGTCATTTTCGTGCCTTTTAAAAAAAAGGCTAAAAGAGTTTAAAAGAACGCCGAATTATTTGCAACTTCTTCCATCTCTATGTAGTTGGTATTAAGAGGTTTTATTTTGTAAGTTTTTATTTGAATAGTTAAGATTTCTTTATCTCCGTGACTATCGAAGACATCGAAACAGATTGGGGAGCCTTTGTGCTATTTTTCCGATAGTTGTCTGTGCTTCTGTAGTTAGAATTCCTTGCATGATAAGAATAAAGGCAATTCCGGTATTATTTAATTCAAAGTGCTCATCGTAAAATAAAGAGGATAAAACGGAGGAGATTTCATTTTCTGGAACCTCCAATTGCGTCATAGTTTCGCATAAATATCTTGATAGAGAATTCTTCAGCTCTTGAGAAGATTCTATGATTTGACAGCGGGTATATTCGATGAGATTTGCTACAGAAGCTCTGTAGTTAGAAAGAAATCGTTTGAAGACACGATTATAGAGAGCTTGCTTTTTCAAGATCAGATGGCCGGTAAATTGAATACGCGCTAGAGAATTCATATTCAATCCTAGAGAGCCTCCATGATAATGTTTGAAACCGGATATATGATGCCATTCTTCTGAAGATCGATTAACCATGGATTGCAAAAGGTTTTCTTTGAATGTCTGTACGCAAAGTATGATGTAATTGATGCTTGTGTCTCGTTTGTTATAGATCGCCGTTAATTCCTTGAATATAACCTCGATCCATGTGGGGGGACAAGCATCTGCGTAGGTCCCAATATAGTTTAGGAGCTCTTGTTTTTTCTTTTTAGGGATCAAGGGGTCTTGTAATACTGTCGTTAGTTTGTGCAATACTGTAAGGTATAATGATCCCTCGTACGCCATCTCTTTTGAGGGGTAGTCTTGATTTCTAGTGTCGGCATAATTCAGTATCTTTTCCCATCCTTCAGGGAGGGTAGAGTAGAGTTCGAGTATTTCATCTTCTAAATGATACGATTCCCAGGATTGCGTTTCTGGGATTAAGAAAGATGTTAGAAAAGGAGATGATTCGGGGGTAACACTAAGATAATCGGAATTTATAAAGAGCTGTCGGTTCACCATGTCTTGAAGATTACGAACGAAACTTTTTCTAAGAGATACTGTGGTTGTTTTTGGATCTTTTAAACACAGGCTGATCGCTAGGAAGGTGAGTTTTACAGGATAGAGAAGTAAGAAGAGAATAGCGCTAACAATGACTGCCAGGATAGAAATAAGAAGAGAATGGCAATACTTTTGACTGCTGGCAGGCTGAAAGGGTCTTAATAGAGCCGTTTTTACAAAAGTATGGAAAACATAACAGTGGACCCTTTCAGCGTATATTCGCAGAGTTTGTTTTAAAGATTTCTGAGAGACAACGTCTGCGGAATAGATAGGAAAATTAGTGGGAATAGTATTTGCCATAGAGAACATCTCAGCTTAAATAAATCAGTTTATTATTCAATGCCGCGTAAACGCGCATGTTAGAAAATATTGCAGTTTTCAATCTTTGTTGTGCGGTTGTTGATCTAAATCAAGTTTCTGAAATGTTGTATTTCACAGAGCTCTCTTGGCAGAGAATATCTCTGCAGAGTGGTAGGGGTAGGGGATGTTCGAGGCTATCAACTATAAAGACGACAATTCTAAACAAAAGAGAGTCTTAATGACAAATGATGAAAAATAGGAAAGCCCGAAGATAAAGAAAGAACACCCTTAAATATTAAAAAGATAGTTAATTCGAGAATATATTCCACGGATCTTTTTTTTCCGTTTCTATTTTTGCATCCACATAAATTCAGGAATTTTTTCTGCAGAACGATTTTTATGCCATTTGTTATTTTGTTGTTTTTTTTTGATTCTAAATGGTTTAAGTTAAATCAACCAATAATTAAAGGCGAACTTCTTAATAAGAACTTGAAATAAAACAGATTAGAAAATACTATATTTCAGCTGTTTATAATTTGGATTGATTTTTTATGAAGTGTGCTTCTCCTTGTTTCTATTTGAAATCGGAGAACTCTGATGAGCGTTGTTATAATTTTCTTGATTCTCGAGTTCGTGTAGTTGCGACTATTTTATCAATAGTAGCAAGTTTATTAATTATTATCGGAGCTATAGCTGCGGTGGTTCTTTTTGGATCGCAGTTAGGTTTGCTATACTCAACAATAATCATTGGTTTATCTGTAGCGATTGGGGTATTGCTTTTTAGCGCAAGTTTCAGATGTTTTACTTGTTGCGCTTTAGTATCTCGGTTTCAACATAGCTCTTCGCGACTTCGTATCGATGATCCAGCAGCTTCTCAGCTAACTACACTATCTGATGAAACTACAGAGAATATAGAACATCATCTACGTGATGTTATTTCAGAATATGCTGAAAGTCGGGATGCCTATCAAGATCTTATGAACCAAAAAGAGCAGTCAGCGATAGGTTTACATGCTGCTAGAGCGGCATATGAAAGCGCGGATGCAGAGTATCAAAGACTAGCTGAGCAGCCTGCAGTTGATGGAAATATAAGTCTGGAATGCCAAGCAGGTTTGATGACATCAAGAGAAAAATGTTTGGAATACATTCAGACTGTACATGCTTATGAAGGGATTCTTGAGCAAATTAGTTCTATGAACAATCTGTTAGAGTTTCAAAAGGTAACATCTGCTTATGAGCAGGTAGGTGTTGTATTAAGACAAAAAGCAGAGGATGCTCAAGCACGTGAGCGTGTTTTAGAAAGTCAATTAGATTTACGCACTAAAGACTTCGAGCGATTATCTCAACTCGAGAGGGATTTACGAAGTTCTATAGGAGAACTAGAGAATGCGCGTGGGGCAGAAAGACACCGAGACCTCAATGTCACGAGCTTAGATGTTGTTGATATGACATTAGAGGAAAATACGCTTAACCTAGTCGTGAGTGACGATGATTTTCAAGATGCGGGAGACAGTTTTTTAGATCCTCAAAATGAATAGTTTTATACTTTACAAATTAAACAAATAATCAAGGAGAAATTAGTACTTATCATAGACGAGCGTGTTGGATTTTAATAGAACACAGTTATCACAATTTTCATGATGTTTTTTAAGGTCTAAACAAGGGGTGGATTCTCGATGATGAATACGAGGACGCACGGAATAAGATTAGATGAATGAGAGAAATTTGTAATTTTCATTTTCTAACATCTTTGTGCGACTGTTCTTCCCTAACGCTTGAGCCTTATTCATACTGTGCAAAGACGAGCGTGTGCAAGTTATCTATTTTATTATGGGTTTCTTTATGAAATGTATGCAGACGAACTTGTCTTCTGGATTAGAAGGGCAGGTTGCATCTACAAATGTAGACAGAACATATTCTTACAGTGCTATCAATGCTCTTGCGATAGTCTCGGGAATTTTAATCATTACTGCTAGTGTCGCGGGATGTATTTTTATAGGTGCAGATTTAGGATTGTTAAGTGCTATTCTTCTAGGTTTCACTATTATTTCTGGGCTAATACTTATTGCTCTTGGGACATACTTTTGTTGTCAGGGAAATGCTTTCGAAGCAGTTGTCTCCCAAAGAGTTTTAGTAGAACAGGCAAGGAGTGCTGAGCTAACAACACAGCTAGCTGTTGCACAGCAAGAACTCGTTGATCTACGTGCTCAACAGCTAGAGGATCAAGAGCATAGAGTGCCAGACCGAGAAGGTCTCGTATCTGAAGAACAGGCAACGCTTCTACAAGCAAGAAATCAGCGTATAATTGACTTAGAAAGCATAATAAAGCTTCTAAGAAAAGAGCATGCAGAACTTTTGGAGGAGCAAGACAGAAAATGTTATGCAGAGATTATCAGGCAAACATCCCTACGTAACCAGCTTCAAAATAATCATCAAAAAGAAATGGAGTCAAAGGAGAAATCCGTTAGAGAGCGAATGGAATTTTTACAAAATGAGATGTCGCAACACGTGACATCACACGCCGATGAATTGACAACAATCCGACAAACTCTATTGCAAAACCAAGAAATATTTAATCAAAATATACGAGAACAAGAACAACAGATTTCTGTTCTACGAGATTCTGTGAGTCAGCAACATGCTGTAGATCTTGATCGTATTCATGAGCTAGAAACTTTATTAGAAGATAAGGAAGAAGTTATATCAGCCTTACAACGCGATGTAGAATCTTATGAGAATGTAGAACTACATCATAGCATAGACTCTCTTCCTCATGCTTTAGCGCGTATCCGACAGCAAGAAGCACGCATTACTTTGTTAGAGGTTATAAATTTACAACTGACTCCAAGAACACGTAATCGATCATCGAGTATATAGATAGACACTTATCACTATGTTCTAAATAGGCTTCACATTTTGTTGTGAAGCCTATCCTATTTCGCGTCCGTTTAATTTTAATTACGAAGAAAGTTTGTACAACATTATTTGTTAGAAGAAAAGATCTAAAAAACAATAAGTTAGATCTTGGTTTTAAATCATCGTTATTGTTTGTGAGATAATTATGAGATGTATCCCTGCGTGTTTAACGCTAACTTTGGAAGGAAGGAATCAATTTTTGATTAAAGCAAATTCATCAAAGGTTTGCCTGGTGATCAATGTATTTTCTATAGTTTTATCTTTGTTGATTCTTGTTACTGGTATAACCACGCTAATTTTTTTTAGTGTTGGACTGGGGATGATGCATAGCGCAATTTTAGGCATGTGCGTTTTAGCTGCAGTATTTTTCCTAGTGATGAATGCTTATTACCTAGCAAATAGAAAACATACTGTAGGCATGTCTGCTTTACAGAATCAACGAATTTCTCAAGATAGTACGCGATCTTCTCTCCAGGGAGCTCCAACAAGTTTGGGAACCTCTCAGGTGTTTAGTGAAATTCAAGGAGAGCTCAGTTCCAAGAATCAGCAGATCCAGGAAATGCAAGCAGAGCGTGAACGCATGTCCGCAAGAATCTTAGAATTAGAAGCTAGGGCTTTAAGATGCCAGGAAGATCAGGGAAGGATTTGTGGATTTGAAGAGCAGGAGAACTCTTCACTAATAACTTTAAATAATGAACGACGTACTTTTGAATCGAGAATTCATGATTTAGAGCAAGCGCTCTCTGATGCCGAATCTCAATCTCAAAGCCATACCTCTGTTTTAGAAAGTACTTTGAAAACTCTACAAGAAGAACGTCTGCAACTGCAAAATCGCATCGCAGAGTTAGAAACCACGGTAGCAACTCATGCTGAGCGAACATCTGCAACATTGACTACAGAATTAGAAAGACAGTTAGCAGAGAAAGATGAGGAAATACAACAGCTACAAGCACTGAAATTACAAGTCTATAATGAGCTTACATTAGTGCAACAATCTTTAGATAACGAAGCGGAGAATAACGGTAAAATTGCTAAAAGATTTGAAAAGCTTCGCGTTGCCCTAGAAACGGAAAGAGATGAATTTCGCGCTAGATGTTTAGAACTAGAAGCTGCAAAGGTGCAGCTAGGGGTATTGTTATCGAATGCTTCGCGATCTTCTTCTAGCAATATCGTCGAGTATGAGTCCGAAATAAACAGGCTTAATGTAGCACGTAGAAATGCTGAAGAGAAGATCGTTATATTACAAAAAAAACTTAATTTTAAAAAAGAGGAGATTTCCGCTATCGACGCGGGCCTTCGGGAGAAGGAACATTGCCACAAGGAGGAGATTTCACAGTTAAAACAGAATCAGCTTGAGATGTCTTCACGGATCCAAGGATTGGAACAAGAACTCATAGACGCTGCTAGTGAACAAGAGCGCAGTGCTCAAGCTTTCGTAGATGGACGTAGTGAATACGAAAGAGAAATAGCTGAACTTAAGAACACCTGTTCTACTCTTGAAAAGACTATGCAGGATTTGCGAAAAGAGCATGTGTCTTCTTCAAATGAAGTTGGGAATCAAGTCGAGGCCCACCAAGCTCTAAGAAGGGAATTAAGGGAATTAGAGGATAACATTACGCGTCTACAAAGAGAAAATGAGGCAAAACAGAGAAAAGTCTCTCAGCTAGATGAGGAAATAGTTCGCATTTCGAATGCAAAAATGCAGACTCAGAGAGTGGCTAGAGAACAGATAGCTAATCAGGTAAGTAAAAGAAAAGAAGTAGAGTTGGAATTAAAAGAAAGTCAATCTAAAACTCGAGAATTGGAAGCTACTATCGGGAAATTAAAAAGAGAACCTGGCCGTACTGTTGTAGGTTTACAAAGACAGATAGCAGAACTGAGTTTGCAAATAGGAGAAAATACTACTACGATTTCAAGACTAGAGAATCGAAATAGAGAATTAGAAAGAACCGTTCAACAGCATACAAACAAGAAATCTATGAAACTTACGTCGGATCCTGAGAGACAAAGCAGTATAGCTAAGTTAGAAGTGGCAAGACAAAGAATAAGAACAAATATGAGTAAAGACAATAAGGATCGCGTGCGTATGGCACAGAAAAGAATCGAAAGATTGGAAAGACTCAGTCAAGGTTCTACATTAGCGCGTCAAGCTTTCCTATTTGCTGAGGATGCAGAAAAAAGGATCGATTATCAAGGGCTTTTTGAATTAGAAAGTTCTCTATACGATCTTTTCCGTTCCAAGAAGCCTGCCACAAGAAAAAATAGAATCGATGGTCTGAGAGCACTAAGATTGCAGCAATATTGTGATGGTGATGCAGAACTTGAAGCAAGAGTGCGCGAGTTTAATTTTCCTCCAAATGCCCCGATTGATTCCACAGCGCTTTATGAACTAGAGCAAGAAATTCTTGATGCTAGAGAGGGTAAACTGTTTTCACTACGCGAATCTCTGGAAGACTCCAATGAACGTATACTTGACCTAGAAGCCAAAATTAAAGAACTCACAGAAGCGCTTAGAGCTAGTACAGAGGCTTTAAGCCCTAATGCTATTGAAAGAAAATCACTAGCAGAGCAACAGGAAGCACAACAAGATATTCAAAATCTCCGCAGTCAACTACATGAAGCTCATTCGCAATTGGAAGATTATAAAACCAGATTCCTTGGTGCTCAAAATGAACTTTTGAAGGCATCCCTAGAGATACAATCGAGAGATTTAGCTTTTAAAGTTGCTGAAGATAAATTAAAGAGCTTCGAAGATAAACAATAACATTGCACATCTTAATTAAAGATCCCTGTATCGTGAGGGGGTCTTTAATTTCTTAGTTACTGCTTATTACTGAGTACTAAGAATATTCCCAAATACTCCTATAATCACTTTTTGCAAATGTATGATCATTTCTTTGTGTAAGCGTGTGGAGGCATCGTGTATTTTTTAGCTTTTCAAGATAAAAATAAACAGAACTTTCAAACATCCCTAAGTATTTGTTTCCAGCTTATTTCCGTTCAAAATTTTGTCTAAATCTTTTACTTGTCGTTTCACATAAAGTTCTTGCATTTAAAACGTTGTGACCGCTTCAATGTTCACAGTCTATTTTATTTAAAGCGAGCGATTTATGACAACTAACCCAGTGAACACTACTACTACGATAACTCCACCTATCACACAAAAACAACCACTCTGTAGCGTACAAGAGAGTAAATATCGACGAATTGCTGCTGCTACTACCTTATTAGAAGGCTTAGTACTTATCGCACCTTTAGTAGGAGCTTTGGTCTTCTTTGCCTTACCTACAGCGACAACTATTACTGTTCTTACTGTTCTTATTGGAATTGCTCTAGGTGCTAGCGTTATTCTTCTATCTATGGCTATGTATAAACTGTTAAGATGTCGACAGGTTCCTAGCGATCCAAAAGGTATTGAGGACAGCGTAACCTTAAAAGAAGAAATTATAGAGATAAAAGCTCAGCTTACACAGAAGGCCATTCAATTAATCGAAGAGGAAGAGCGCAGCGCTTCCTTATTAGGACAGTTGTTAGCTATAACAGGTGATTTAGAGGCCACACAACACCAGAAATCCGCTTTAGAAGCTGAAGTTAAATTATTGCAAGAACAGTATACTTCTACTCTCAAATTAGCGGAAAAAGATCATTCAGAATTAACAGAAGTTCAACAAGAACTAGATGAAAAGACAGCACGACTTGAAGACTTCGTAAAAACAACGGTTTTATTAGAGAAGCAAATAGCTGAGAAAGAACAAGAGATAGGTCAATTAAACGCTCGTGTTGCAGAACTTGAAGCTGCTGCAGTAGTTAAAGCTCCTGAATCCGCTGAGGCTTCTGAAACTGTTGAAGCTACAGAAGAAGTAGAAGCTTCTGAAGAAGGAGATTCTGTACATGCAGGGAACCTAGACAGTGAAAGTGGTCCAGACCTTGATTAATTTGGATGGATACTTATGAAATAAAAGGCTGTGACTGTATGTTTACAGCCCTTTAAATTAATAATGTCAGTTTTATTGACCCTATTCAATAGGGTCGCTTTTTATAAGCATTAGTTCAATAGCCACGCATTTTATGAGTTGTTTCATAAGGTGCTTTGTTCTCTTTTTCTCCTTCTTAGATATCTAGAAACACATAAATGTATTGTTTTTCGCTTTAACACGTCATGCTACGAGTTTGACATTACGCCATCATCAAGAGGAAACTCTTAATGAAGCAACAAAAAAGTGGAAGAATTAGAGACTAAAGAGCAGTCTCATTATTGCTTGTATCCATTCCTCAGTGACCATTTTAGGATAGAAGTCAACATCGAGATATTCAGGAGGTGTTTTGAATATCTTCGCGTCACCTATACACGAAACTTTTGTGTTTCTTGATACGTATGTATTTTTCATTTTATCTGAGAGGGAGTTGTGGATGGGGTTTCTAACTACACGGGCACAAATGTAAACAGATCACCTGTTTGTTTTACTGTGCATGGACCTCAAGGCCATCGCGTTGTAAATATCACAGCGATGGCCTTGAGTTCTATTATCTTTGGGGCGCAAATTGCTGTACGTGTCGCCTCACATGCAAAACTAGGGTCGCTTCATGTTGTTTTCGTGACTCTGACTATAATCGTATCTATTTTACTTGTCTGTGTAGCTGTTTATAACCTTTTTCATCTTTGTACTTCCGTACGTGAGCATCAAGATGAAAAAGAATCGCTAGATCGAAGAGTGCGTAATTTAGAAATGGTAGAACAAGAGCTAAATAGACAATTGCAAGCACAAAGACTCGAACTAGATTGTCTTGGAGAAGAGATTATTTTGCAAATTAACAGAGCAGAGCATAGTGAGAGCAAGTTTGGTGAGAATTTGCATCGCTTTGCAGCGGATAAAGCAGATCTAGAACAACAATTACAATTAGCAAGAGAAGAAATTACGAACCTATCTCAGGAATTAGAATCTCGATTGGAAGCAGCGAGCATGGAGATAGAACCGCCCTATAGTGATGAGGAGATGGACGAAGATGCAGATTGGTTTGAAGCTAATAACATTTTAGGATCTCCCACAGATCAACAAAATGTCGCGTATATGGTTATGGACGAAGGCAATGCAGATGATGAAGCAAGTACTTCTTCAGAACGCGAATCTCCTAGATAATTTTTTAATCATGAGGGTGTTAAAGGAGGGCTTCTTATCTGAGCTAGGGAGCTCTTTTTCTTGTTGTATATTAGGGGAAAAAATTGAGATTAAGTTGTTGGTTTTCTTAATTTTAAGAACAAACAGCTTGATATTAACACATTAAGTGTATTGAATGTCTGCGTCTTATTTTATTTAGAATGAGTTATTTATTACACTATATTATGTTTAGCGAGCAATTTATGAAATCTTCACTTCCTTTAGGGTTTGTTCATACGCAGCAATTAGCTTCTAATCGTTATAATATCAATAAACCACACAGCGTTCTCATCTCTTCTGTCGTTGCCACAATTTTAGGACTAGCTGTGCTAGCAGCTAGCATAGCTTTGCTTGTTTTATTTGGTGCTCAGGGATCAGCAGTGTTTCATGGGATTATTGTTGGGGTGATTCTCGCAGCTTTACTGCTCTTTTTTATAGGAGGAATACATTCTGCTATCGTCTTTAAATTAGTGCGATCCCGTCAAGTAGAGAGTTCTATATTTGAGAATACGGAGTTAAATTTGCAAAGGCAATTACAGGATCTTCAAAGTCGTTTATCTAAAAAAGAAAGCGATATTTGTAATTTACGGGCGCAACTAGATAAAGAAACTGTTAAAGTTCAAAAAGTGTTAAAACTCAAACAGGAGGAGTTAGACAGCCTGATACGTAGGTATGCTGCCATGGCTCAGGAAAGCTCAGATTTAGCAGCGTTAGTTTTGCATTTACGTACTGAGTCAGCAGATTTAAAAAGAGTCTTAGAAAAGAACACAATAACTTCGAATGCTATTATAGAAAAGTTGCGCAGCAATAGTGAGTTGCTCCATTCCGAAACTATAATTGCACGACAGTCTCAGGAGGCAGAAAAAGTTGTTGTAGAGAGTCTGAGAAACTATTCTGAACAACTATCAAAACAGCTTTGTGAAAAAGCACAAGACCTCCGTGATAAAGATCAAACAATTGCGAAGTTAACGCAACAAGTGGCTGAGTTAAAACAGGAGATTGCCACACTTCAGATATTTATTACTGATAATGTAGCAAATAGAGAACAAAAACGTGATGTTGTTGAGGAGTTGAATAAGAAGCTCGCAGCATTGAAATCTCAGATAGAAAGTCTTCAGGCATATATTACGGAGAGTACAAAGGGAGACGAAATAGCCATCCCAACGGGGAATATCTTGGCCCAAAAAGTAAATGCTTTGCTTAAAGATGTTTTTGATATTCAAGAATTTGCGGTTGATAATATAGTGGTTCGGGCTAGTGATGATACCGAAGATCAAAACTAGAACACTTCTATATTTTTCTACATTTTATTGAGAGTTTTGCACGCTATGAATAGTGTATCTTCCCTTGTCAATCCTGAAAGCACGACAAATAAATTTCCTATGCATCGTTTTAAGAAGTGTTTGCTATCGCACACTGCTGCTGTTGCTGTTGGTATTGTTCTCATTCTTGCAAGTGTCGCTGCGTTGATTGCTTATGCTTCTTCCTTACCTATACTGTGTTCTATTCTTTTGTTTACTTCTGCTCTCATAGGGGTAGCTTTAATTAGTTTAGGAGTGAAGTATGTCCGTACGTATCTTTCTAAAATAGATTTTGTAGATAGCCATGAAAGAGCAGGATACGGCGCCATGATATGGAAGTCGCTTTTAGAAATTCAGGACCTACAAGATAGAGTTAATGAGCAGGCGGGCGACATTGAAAAAGTCGAACAATTACAAGAGTATGTCAAAACCCTCCACTCTCATATAACTGCTTTAGAACAATTCAAAGAGTGGAAAGACAATCAACAAAAAGAAATGGTATGTGCTCATTTTGAAGATTCCCGAGCTTATGAAAGAGAACTTAAAAAAGTAGCCAGAAAGCTTTACGAGGCTAATAAGAAGATAGAGCAGCAACGATTACAAATTCCCGAAGAACTGAAAGTTGCCAGAGAGCGAGTTCAAATCTTGGAGTGGGTCCAACTACGTCTTTCTCGAGATCTCCAATATGCAGCAAATATGATACAGTTCCTTCAGGAAGAAGCAGAAAAGGTTCCACCAAAGCCTAGATCACGCTCCGCCTCTATTTAGATAATCTCTGAGACAATGCCCTGACGGGCTAGTTTCAAAACGATTATTCTTATAAAACATTTTTTACGTTGTAAGTAAACTATTTGTAATAAATGAAATAGTTACAATTTTTAATATTTAACAGTAAGTTGCTTGTAAACGCTACGTTTTTGGGTGCTTTAACTTTTCATAGGCAACTTGCATATAACGTAATTATATTCGTAAGTCAACAACGCATATATCTCTAGGAGTAAGTTCTTTAACTTGCTGTTCTTAACTTCAAAGACAAGCAGATCGAAACGGTAAATCTCATTGCAGATTTATTGTAGAATTAAGCTCTAGAGCTTTTAGGATGAAATTCCTTGATAAAGTCATTCTTTAAGTAAAAACGATTTTTTTGTGCGTATATAGCTTGCAGACACTCTTTAGGAGTGATTACATTTTCTGTCATAGTCTTGAGAAGCTGCTGACAGGCATATTTTTGTTTCTCTTTACCTATAGGGTTGGCAAGGATATCAATCGCTGCAGCCACTTCTTCTGGAGAAAAGTCGTGTTTGCCCCCTATAAATTCTGGAAAGATAACAGATCCTGTAATGATATTCGGTAGGGAATACGCAGGAATAAAAATCTTAAAGATATACTTTGCTAAGAAGGTATCAAAAGGTCTTAGCAAACAAGTAACAATCGTTGGGGTTTGATTTAAAGCAGCTTCAAGAACAATAGTCCCACACTTTGCTAAAGCACAATCACAATCTCTCATCAGCTGATAACGGAATTTTGAGGGAACAATTTTATTATTATGACAACCTTCTTTGTCTAGGAGCTCTAGGATTTTCTTGTCGTATTTAGGATTACAAGAAGATACAAGCAGTTGATGTGATTTTGCTAATGATGAAGATCGGAATGCACGAGCTTGTACTTGTAAATTTCTAAAGATATCGCCAGGGCGGCTACCTGGAAATAACGCAACACTAGGCTGGTCAGAAATTTCTAATTGTTGTTTCCACGCGTTGCAATCTTGGAAATTAGCAATTGTTTTTACTAAAGGGTGCCCTAGATAGATAGTTTTTAAAGGGGAGTCTTTAAAAATCTCCTTTTCAAAGGGAAGTATAAGCAAAAGAGTATCAAGATGCTTTTCTAAGATCTTTTTCCTATTAGGTCTCCATGCCCAAATGCTTGGACAGACGTAATGAATAATTTTTCCTCTATACCCGCATTTTCTTAACTTTCTAATTAGGAAAAAATGAAAGTCGGGGAAATCTATACAAAATACAGTTTCAGGATTTTCTTTAAGAATGGCTTTATAGAGTTTTCGGTACTTCTTATATAAACTGAAAACAGCACAAAAAACTTCTAGAAATCCTGACACCTGAAATTCTTCCATACGAATGAGGGGCTCAAGACCTTCTTTCCGCATTAAAGGTCCTCCAACACCGAAACAATGTATATTAGGATTTAGCTCCTTAATATTGCGAAGAAGATCACTTCCTAAGGTATCCCCGCTTGGCTCTCCTGCAGATAAGAAACAGCTCGGGCTATGAAATTTAGGTAAGCGTGATTTCTTATATATGATACGCAAATTCGCCAGTGAAGGCAGGAGCCCACAGCCATAGCTAAGGATATTTACAGGATCTCCGGTACGTATGAAATATATGAATGCTAAGAAACCACCGACGAAACCTGCCTGCCAAAATAATGCTGGTAGGGTCGAGTGGTTGTTCATCTCCAAATAGCACCACTGGATAAAAAACCTTGAGGAAAAGGTAAATAAACCTAAACAGCCAACAATATGCCAGTAAATATTTGGTGGAGGTAGAGGAAGATGAAAAAAGTTGGGAGAGGCCATCCATTCCATATAGGGATAGTAGTAGGCCGCTAAGGCAAAGGGTAATGTTGTAACAAGTAAGGTTAGAACAAGAATTACCAGTGTTGTTGTTAATGAAAGCTTATAAGAGGAGGCAATATTGAGATTTCTAAAATAGATAACAAGATTGGCTCCATGAAGGAGTGCCATAGGGAACTGGCTTTGGATAAAGCCATGAGCGATCATCATAACCGCTCCTATAGAAGACAAAACCCAAAAAGCCTTAGGAACATAAGCGGTTTTTCGTTTTTCACTCAACAACCATTGGATGGTAAACGCACTACCGAAAAATAAATTGGCAATCAATCCTATAGGATACAGTACATGAACCAGATAAAGAGGAAGCATGGCTAGTTTAAACTCAAGAAGGAAGTTCCTTTTTACATTGTAAAGCTTGGTAGTGACGAACCCAAGCAGCAAGTATTTTATCTAGTTTAGGATAAACTAAGCTACGAATTTCTAATAGAGAAAGAGCCTCTGAAAAACGTATGTGGTTTAAAAACTTCCGATTAAAGAAATGAATTTTTTTCGTCGGCACTAAGGGAGTCAGACGATACTGCATCTGCAAAACAAGAGCTATTAAAATGAAATTCTTTTTAGAACAGCTAGTAAAGGAATCTGCAAAAAATTGTCCTAAAAAGTTTTTAATATAATCAAATATAGCAGTTAAAGATAAACTCGGGTGCTGCCTATGCTTATAACGTACATTAAAATTCACAATCGGGAATAAAAATGCTGCCATAAGTTGATGGCGATCGTAGTTATATTTTTTGCTTGAAACGTTTTTATCTAAAACATCTAAACAGGAAAAGGTTTGCTCTTCTAAAGTTTTATTTAAACGAAAGGCCTTATCCATGTAAGGAAACAGAATTTCTAACATCTGATATTTAACTGTTAATTTGAAAAATTCAGAAGAAGCTCCAGAGCCTAACATTTTAATGAGCTCTTCAAAAACGCGTGCCGGAGCACTCTTAACGAGCTCATAACGACATTCTTGAAGTGCTTCTAAAGTTTTGGGGTCTACAGTGAAAGAGGCTCTTGCGAGAATCTTTAACAGGCGCAACATACGTACGGGGTCTTGTTTAAAACGTACGAAAGGATCTCCTATAGTACGTAAGTACCGATTCTGTAAATCGCTCACCCCACCAGTATAATCTATGATTGTTTCTTCTGCAGGATCATAGAAAAGACCGTTAATTGTGAAGTCTCTTCTTAAAACATCTTCTTCAGCTGTTCCCCAAAGGTTATCTTTGGTAATGAGGTAGTCTTCATCAGCACTTCCTGAGCGGAAGGTGGAGACTTCGATAATTTGATTCGAAAAGCGGATGTGGGCTAATCGAAAACGTTTCCCTACAAGTATACAATTTTTGAAAACAGCTTTGATTTCTTCAGGTTTAGCAGACGTTGAGATGTCAAAGTCTTTAGGAGTTGTATTGAGTAATAAGTCACGGATGCACCCGCCAACAATATAAGCTTTGTGGCCGGCTTTTCTTAAGGTTTTTACTACGGAGAGTGCGTGTGGAGAAAAGTCTTTAAGTTTTATGTTGTGGTCGGCAGCTGAATAGATAATTGGAGTGGGTGCAGATTTAGAAATTTTTCTAAACAATTCTAAGCCTCTACGGAAGAGAGTTTTGTTGTCACAGACCATTTATTATAGGTATTAAGTGTTAAAAAGTCTTGGAAGAAAAAGGGTTTATAAAAGCACTCTTTGTTCTAGGGGAATTTCACCATAGCAAAAATACCGAAGTTTGCAAGAACAAAATGTTTAGCCGAAAGACATTCCTTTATACTCTATGCAAGGATTTTTTTATTATTTATCTATGTTTTTTCAGAGAATCTTTATTTTGATTTTTTGTGGTTTCTTAATCGGACTGTTATTGCGCGATTTGGAGATGTTCATCCTTTCATAAAATGAGCCTTTTATTTTTAAATTAAGATCCTTTTATAAGAATTTATACTAAGGGAATTCTTAGGATTTTAAAAGATCATCAAGTCTTGATCCTACGCTGAGGTTTTTTGCATGAGTATGTTAAAAACACGTCTCTAGAAACATAATTTCTCTAAATAACAATTTTAGTTTTGTGTTAGAAGGTTTAAAAGCGTTAGGAAGATTATGTGGGGTGCAAATTCAGTAAATGCAACCAGTTACTCTTCGATAAGGACCAAAACTTTGAGTTTTTAACTTGTCTTATCTGCTAGGAAATCGATACAAACGCTATTTTAATATCTGAATTTTGGAGCAGGGTCTACTCTTTAAACTATTGAGAACGAATCTTTAAGGGAATAAATGACAAGGGAAGAAAAACAACTTTTTGGTACGGATGGGATTCGAGGAAGAGCTAATTATGAGCCTATGACTGTAGAGCTTTCTGTATTGCTTGGCAAGGCTGTTGCAGGGGTTTTACAGGAAAGAAAACCTGGGAAACACCGTGTTGTTGTAGGTAAGGACACACGTTTGTCAGGATATATGTTTGAGAATGCACTTGTTGCAGGTTTAACTTCTATGGGGATAGAAACCCTAGTATTAGGTCCCATACCTACTCCAGGAGTTGCTTTTATTACCCGAGCTTATCGTGCAGATGCGGGAATTATGATTTCTGCATCCCATAATCCTTATTGGGATAATGGGATAAAGATTTTCTCTTCTGAGGGGTTTAAAATTAGCGATGTTATAGAGCGCCGTATTGAGCAAATGGTCGCTTGTAGAGATTTTGGAAATTTCCCTGAAGACTATGCTGTGGGGAAGAATAAGCGTGTCGTAGATGCTATGGGCCGTTACATAGAATTTGCCAAAGCTACTTTCCCTAAAGGAAGAACATTAAAGGGGTTGAAGATAGTTTTAGATTGTGCTCACGGTGCTGCTTATAAAGTGGCCCCTTCTGTATTTGAAGAGTTGGATGCTGAAGTGATTTGTTATGGTTGTGAGCCTACAGGCAGTAATATCAACGATAACTGTGGAGCTCTTTTTCCTTCGGTAATTCAGAAAGCGGTAATAGAGCACAAGGCAGATGTGGGAATTGCTTTAGACGGTGATGGTGACCGTATTATCATGGTAAATGAAAAAGGTCATATTGTTGATGGTGATATGATTTTGAGTATTTGCGCTAGTGATCTAAAGAAAAAGGCTCTTTTAAACGGGAATCGTGTTGTTGCTACTGTGATGACTAACTTCGGAGTATTAAAATATCTCGAAAGTTTAGGAATAGAGACATTGATTTCTTCTGTAGGAGATCGTCATGTTCTTCAGAATATGTTAGAGCATGAGGCAAATCTCGGTGGTGAGCAAAGCGGCCATATGATCTTTTTAGATTATAACACTACTGGAGATGGTATTGTTTCTGCTTTACAAGTGCTTCGCATTATGATTGAAAGTGAATCTACGCTTTCAGACTTAACTTCTCTAATTGTAAAAAGCCCTCAAGCACTTATCAACGTATCTGTTAAGGAGAAAATTCCCTTAGATACTTTGCCTATAGTTCAAGAGGCTCTTAGAGATGTAAGATCGTCTTTAGGTGATTCTGGACGTGTTTTATTAAGATATTCTGGAACTGAAAATATTTGCAGAGTTATGGTTGAGGGTTTAAAGAAGCATCAAGTCGACTCCCTAGCTAAGACTATAGCTGATATTGTTGATTCTGAGTTGGGGGCCGGCATTATAGAGTAGGGTATGTATGTGCGGAATATTTGGATATATAGGTGCTAAATTAGCTGTTCCTGTAGTTTTAGATGGGTTAGCTAAACTAGAATACCGAGGTTATGATTCCGCAGGGCTTGCAGCTGTTATTCCCGAGCGGTTGTTCGTAAGAAAAACCGTAGGCCGTGTCGATGAGCTTAGAAGCTCTTTAGAGAAGGAAAATGTGCCTTCTTCATTAGCTATAGGTCATACCCGTTGGGCAACGCATGGCGTGCCTACAGTGAAGAATGCGCACCCTCATGTTGATGAGAATTCTGCCTGTGCGATCGTTCATAATGGCATTATCGATAATTTTAAAGAATTAAGGTCCCTACTAATTTCTGAAGGCATTTCTTTTTCTTCAGATACCGATTCTGAAGTTATTGCTCAGCTATTTGCTTTCCGTTATCAAGCTACAGGAGATCTGGTTCATAGTTTCTCATGGACTCTATCGCAACTTCAGGGAAGTTTTTCCTGTGGTCTTATTCATAAAGATCATCCTAATGTTTTGCTTTGTGCAGCACAGGAGAGCCCATTAATCATTGGGTTAGGGGAGAAGGAAAGCTTTATTGCTTCAGATGCGCGTGCCTTTTTAAAACATACAAAGAGTATTCAAGCATTAGCTTCCGGAGAATTGGCTGTTGTAGGTCTTGGAAGTGAAGTTGAGACATATAATTTCGCTTTAAAGCGCATTCATAAAGAAGTGCGTCAAGTTGTTTATACCGATGCGGATTCCGATAAGCAGGGCTATAGTTATTATATGCTTAAGGAAATTTATGAGCAGCCAGAAGTTTTAGAACGTCTCATTCATAAATATTTAGATCAGCAGGGATGTATTAGTGAGAAATTCTTAAATGGTTTCTCAATAGAAGATTTTGATGAGATTTCTATTGTCGCTTGCGGTTCTTCCTATCATGCAGGCTTTTTAGCAAAGTATATTATAGAGTCTTTAGTTTCTATTCCTGTCCATGTAGAAGTTGCTTCGGAATTTCGCTATCGGCAGGCATATATTGGGAAAAAGACCCTAGCGATTTTAATCAGTCAATCTGGAGAGACTGCGGATACATTAGCTGCTTTAAAAGAATTCCGTCGTAGACAGGTTGCCTGTGTTTTAGGGATTTGCAATGTTGAAGAGTCTGCATTAGCTACAGGAGTCGATCATTGTTTATTTTTAGAAGCCGGGATTGAAATTGGTGTTGCTTCTACAAAAGCTTTTACAGCACAACTGCTTTTGCTGATTTTACTAGGATTAAAATTAGCTACTTTAAAACAAACGCTAAGTTTAGAAGAGCATCGTGCTTGTGGAAAAGGTTTATTTGAACTTCCAGAATTATGCAATCGCTTATTAGCAAATGAAAATTTGCATTCATGGGCAAATGATTATTGCGACGAAGATAGGTTCATATTTTTAGGGCGTCGTTTGATGTATCCTATTTGTATGGAAGCTGCTTTAAAGTTGAAAGAAATTGCATATGTTGAAGCAAACTGTTATCCTGCTGGTGAAATGAAACACGGGCCTATTGCTTTAATTAGTCAAGGGTCTCCAGTGATTACTTTTTGCGGCGATCCTGTCGTCTATGAAAAGATGGTAGGTTGTATCATGGAAGTGAAAGCTCGGCAAGCGCATGTGATTGCTGTAGCTTCAGAATCACAAGAAGATATTGCCGCCGTTTCGGATGCTCAGATCTATGTGCCTAATAGTCATCCTTTAGTGTCTCCGATTCTTTATACAATAGTCGGGCAAATTATGGCCTATACTATGGCTTTGAAGAAAGGCTATGAGATAGACCGTCCTAGGAATTTAGCAAAGTCTGTAACAGTTGAATAAAGTAGGGTTTAGTGTTTGTATTCTTAATTATTTTTGGTTTTCAAATAGACAAAATGTAAAGGTTTTTTATGTCTAACAAGGTTTTAGGAGGTTCCCTTATTGTTACAGGGACCGCCATAGGAGCTGGTGTGTTAGCAGTTCCTGTAATAACAGCGTATGCAGGTTTTCTCCCCACGACTCTTCTTTATGTGCTATCTTGGCTTTTCTCTGTGGCATCCGGACTTTGTTACCTCGAAATTATGACTTGGTTTAAGGAAAAGCAACAAGTTAACTTGTTGTCGATGGCGCAATATACCTTAGGGGATATTGGTAAGATCTTCATGTGGCTCCTTTACCTGTTCCTATTTTACTCTTTGCTTATTGCTTACTTTTGTGAGGGAGGGAATATCCTATTTCGTATTTTTGGTTGTCAGGGATTAGACATTCCTTGGATACGTCACATGGCCCCTTTGGCATTTGCAGTTTTGATTTGCCCTGCATTGATGATGGGAGCAAAAGTTGTAGATTACTGTAATCGCTTTTTTGTTTTAGGATTAGCTATTGCTTTCGCGGTATTTTGTATCTTAGGAGTTTTTTCTTTACAACCCCAGCTACTTTTACGTGCTTCGTGGGCGCGCTCTACAGAAGGTTTATCTGTTCTGTTTCTCTCCTTTGGTTTCCACAATGTAGTGCCCTCACTGTATTACTACATGGATAAGAACGTTAAAGATGTTAAAAAAGCTATCTTTATTGGTAGTTTGATTCCTTTGATTTTATACGTGATTTGGGAGGCTCTTGTTTTGGGAGTTGTTCCTTTAGACTTTCTTATGAAAGCTAAGGAACATGGCTATACAGCAGTAGAGGCTATGAAAACTTCATTGCAGTGTTCAATGTTTTATCTTGCTGGGGAGTTTTTTGGTTTCTTTGCTTTAGTTTCTTCATTTTTAGGCGTGGCTCTGGGGGTTATGGACTTCCTCGCGGATGCTCTTCAATGGAATAAAAAGAAACGTAGTTTTTCTATTTTCTTTTTAACTGTTATTATCCCTTTAGCTTGGTCAATGTGCTATCCCGAGATCGTGCTTAAATGTCTCAGTTATGCTGGAGGTTTCGGCGCTGCTTTAATTATCGGAGTTTGCCCAGTGTTAATGATCTGGAAAGGGCGTTATGGGAAAAAACATTATCAAGCAAAACATTTAGTCCCAGGTGGAAAAATTGTCTTGGTATTAATGCTTGTAGTAATAGTAATTAATTTAGCTAGCTTTTATTACAAATTTTAAATAAAACAAGAGCATTTTGTTAATTTTTAGTTATATGTGAGTATAGGAGGGTTATATGGGACTATATGATCGTGATTACGTACAAGAGTCTCGTTTACCGGGAACATTTACATCCAGAGTTTACGGCTGGATGACCGCTGGTCTTGCTGTAACGACTTGTGTATCCTTAGGGTTATACTTTTCTGGGATGTATAAGACTTTATTTTCATTCTGGTGGGTTTGGTGTATCGCTACTCTAGGAATATCTTTTTGCATCAGTGCTATGATTCATAAGCTTTCTGTTTCTGCAGTTATGGGATTATTTTTAGTCTATTCTGCTTTAGAAGGGTTATTCTTTGGAACATTAGTTCCCGTTTATGCTGCCCAGTACGGTGGAGGAGTCGTTTGGGCCGCTTTTGGCTCTGCAGGGTTGATTTTTGGCCTAGCAGCTGCTTACGGAGCTTTTACCAAAAGTGATCTTACACAGATGCGTGTCATTTTGATGTTTGCTCTGATTGGTTTAATGGCGGTAACACTGATATTCGCCTTGGTATCTCTATTTGTTTATTTGCCAATGGTCTACTTGTTAATTTGCTATATAGGATTAGCAATTTTTGTGGGATTGACTGTTCTGGATGCTCAAGCAGTCCGTAAGGCAGCTCAGAGTGTAGGCGACGACGGTGATTTAAGCTATAAGCTATCTTTAATCATGGCATTCAAGATGTATTGCAACGTGATTATGATATTTTGGTATCTTCTACAGATTTTTGCTGCTTCAGGGAAAAGACGCTAAAAAATCTAAGATTAGGAAGGGAAAAGCTTTTCTAAGAACCTATCTATCTGAAATTCTTCAAGATCCCCAATAAGTTCGCCGTAACCGACGAATTTTGTGGGGATTTTCAATTGTTTTGCTACGCGAAACAAAGTTCCACCTTTAGCAGAACCATCCACTTTAGTAAGAATTAACCCAGACAGGGGAATGGTATCATGGAATACACGAACCTGCTCAATAACATTGCTTCCTAAAGTGGCGTCTATAGTCATCAGCCTTTCATGCGGAGACCCTGGATGCACCTTATTACAAACGGAAACAATTTTTGATAGTTCATTGAGTAAATTGGTATGGGTATGCAAACGACCTGAAGTGTCTATAAGCACACGATCATAACCTCGAGATATAGCAGAAGCAATGCCATCATAAGCAATAGCTGCAGGGTCACCTCCAGGTTTGCCAGCGACAAATCCACAACCTAATTTCTCTGCCCAACAGCGCATCTGATCCATACCAGCACTACGAAAAGTATCGGTAGCGACTATCATGACTTTCTTTGATTGCGACTGGTAATGATGCGCTAGCTTAGCTACTGTCGTTGTTTTCCCAGATCCATTTGTTCCTAACATTAAGGAGACGATTGGGC